>PUKM01000007.1 GCA_003552325.1 Natrialbaceae archaeon
AAGCGGCTGTGTTAGGCACGCCGACAGTTCGATTGAGTGCCTTCGATCGAGAGAGAGAACTCATGAACTTTAGAGAACTCTCCGAGCGGTACGATCTGTTAGTAACCACATCGGAGCCAACGGAAGCGATCAACGTCTCGACCGCGCTCGTCCGTGACCCAGCAACGAGTCAGAGGTGGGAAGAAAACCGGTCTCGGTTGCTCGCCGAGAAGATCGACGTCACTTCGTTTATTCTGTCCTGTATTCGCGACGCTCGGTAGGTGCTCCTCGAGTACGGGTAGCGGGTTTCAACACGCTGAATAGTCGGTGCCGTCTGTATATCTCATTATCTGTAGTACATACTGCAGATTGTCTTTGAAATTTGCAGATTACTCGGAGTAAAAGTTTATAAATCATTGCCCAAGCCGTTCTTTCGATGGCAGATAAACGACCGCGTTCTACACAACATGCTGTTACCCGGACCGAAGACATCGGCGGAACGTCACGACGCTCGGTATTGAAAACGATCGGTGCATCCGCGGTGGGTGTCACTGCACTGCTTCCCTGGACGGCACAGGCGACAGACACCTGGCAACGGGAGTCGATTCGAATCGATTACGATGACTACGACGAGCCGGCGGACGTCTACGACATTTCGGACGTCCGTTCGAATCAGGCACCGGTGTTCGACGCCGACCCGACGGATGCGGATAATCGAGTCTTATCGACCACGTTCGATGGGTCACAGAAGACGGCGAACATCGGGTATGACTTCACAGACCACATGACAACGGACGAAGTCTACTCTCGGATCATGTATCACCCGAACGACGTGACGATCGCCGACTCCGGCACCCTCCGTTTCTACTGGGCTGGCGTTCGCTCGGGATCGAATAACTCGGGGGTAAACGGTGCCCCGACCGGGAACGATGGATGGACAAACGCACTCAGTATCGCTCACCGTGGCAACCACGACCATCCCGACGGGTATACACTCTCGCTGTACACCTATCACATGGACCAACCCAGCACGTCCGGCGAAGTGTTTCGATCGGACGGCGTCGTCGCTGTCGATCAGTGGAACGAAATCGAGTGTTACCAGCGTCTCAACTCCTACCAGAACGGGACTGCTAACGCCGATGGGATCTTCCGACTCTGGCTCGATGGCGAACTGGTGTTCGAAAAAGACGATTTCAGATGGGTGAGTGAATCAGGTCAGGAGGCAGACTACGTCGGCCCAGTTGGCTACTGGTACATGTCGGACCAGCAAGGCCAGACGATGTACTACGACGAGCACGAAATCGTTCTCGGTGGCATGCCGTGGGTTCGGTAACGTTCCTTCCCTATCGACGAGAGAATTGCTCGTGTCTGTGATTGTCACGGTCTTCTGATTTAAACGCTACCTCATTGCAACAGTGACGCTTTGCGAGTATACTCATTTTACCGGAGTACATGGCACGCGAACGAGCAGCGGATACATCCGAAACCGACAGCGACGCACACACCCACTCACTCAATCGGAGACGGTTCTTACGGACGAGCACCGTCGCCGTTGGTGGCCTGGCACTGCTTGGCGGGCAGGTGAGTGCCTCCAGTACGGAGGACGAATCGGTACGAATCACCCTCGATTACGACGACTACGACGACCCCTCGGAGCTGTACAACATCTTTGACGTCCGTACGAACCAGGAGCCGCGGTTCAGTTCATCCCGGACGTACACTGGCAATTCGGCCCTCGAGACAACGTTCGATGGCAATCAAAAGACCGCGAACATCGCGTACGAATTCGGCGAGCACGGCTATGAAACCTATCAAGATGAAGTCTACTCGAGATTCCAGTTCCACCCCGACAACGTCACCATCGAGGAAAGTGGGACGTTGCGTTTTTATTGGGCCGGCGTGAGACAGGGGCCCCAAAACTCGGGCGTCAACGGGGCTCCCTCCGGCGACGACGGTTGGACGATTGCACTCAGTTTAGCCCACAGGGGGGCGCACGAGCACCCTGATGGGTACACGCTTTCAGTCTACACCTATCACATGGATCAGCCGGGGAGTGCCGGCGAATCGTTCCGCACTGAGGGGGTCGTCGATGTCGATCGGTGGAACGAGATCGAGTGCTATCAACGCATCAATACCTACCAGAATGGGACCGCCAACGCCGACGGGATATTCCGTCTCTGGCTCGATGGCGAACTCGTCTTCGAAAAAGAAGACTTCCGGTGGGTGACTGCAGACGACCAAGGTGTCCAGTACGTCGGCCCACTGGGGTACTGGTACCTTTCGGACCAACAGGGTCAGTCGTTGTACTACGATGATCACGAAATTCACCTCAATGGGGCCCGAGAACCAGAGCCGTACCCACTCGAGGAGTACGAGGATCGATTGACGTACCGCGATCCTGGCGAAGAGACGTCGTATCGGTTCTATGTCGACGGCGAGATCATCCAACACGACTGGAGTCAGGCTACCGAAAACGAGACCGTCGAAATCGATTCTGATGGTGACTATCAGGTCGTCACTGCAACCTCTCCCGCAGAGAACGTCGACGGGTACGTGTTCACTGGCGATCTCGTCGCGATCGATACCGACGGTGACCCACGAATCTGGATCTCCGGTGAACGCGTCGACCTCGAGGAGTACCCGTCCACCCCACCGTCTGCGGACGAGGAAGACGATGTCGTCGACGCGTATCGGAACGCCGACGGTGACGTCGATAACATGGGCTTACTCGAGGCACTCGAGGATTACCGCAACGACGACCTCTCGGCGACGGAGTTCCTCGATGTCCGCGACGAGTGGCGCTCGAACTAGAACAGTATCCCCTGGCCGGTCCCCCGTTTTCGGCTGCTAACTGCACTGGAAGAACCAGCACCCCATTTTAACCACCCCTGTAACGTATCGTCGGGTATGGCAAAACGTATCCTCGTCCCCGTCGACGAATCTGACCGCGCAACTGACGCCCTCGAGTTCGCCCTCAACGAGTTCCCGGACGCGACGGTCATCGCACTCCACGTCCTCGACCCGGCGGATATGTACGGGGCCTCCGGCTTCGAGGGTGGGGCCATGGTCAACTACGACGAGTTGCACAAACAGAACCGGGCCCGGGGAGAGACCCTCCTCGAGAAGTTCGAAGCACACGCCGAGGAACGGGGTGAGACGTGTGAGACGGACATCGTCGTCGGGAGCGTTGCCCGCTCGGTCGTCGACTACGCCGAGGAGAACGAAGTCGATCAGATCGTCATCGGCAGCCACGGCCGGACCGGTGCGAGCCGAATCCTGCTCGGGAGCGTCGCCGAGACCGTCGCTCGACGATCGCCGGTTCCCGTGACGATCGTCAGATAGCGTCGGCGTCCTCGAGCACTGACTGGACCCACGTCGCGTGTGCGGTGGTCCGTTCGGCACCGACCGCCGTCAGGGAGTACACGTCATGTAATCCTTCCGGTGTCTGCTCGACGTCTCCCGCGTCCACCAGCGCCGAGAGCGAACCATAGAACGCCTTGGGCTCGAGGCGTTGGTCGTAGTGTGCCTCGAGGGCTGTTTTGAGTTCCTGCCCGCGCGCACGCTCGAGTTCGAGGAGCAGGATGCAGATATCTCGGCGTCGCCCGCTCTGTAGCCACTTGCTCATATCGGGGTCGTGGGTCGCCTGCGTCACAGCCGTTACGATTTCTCGAGGTGTGGGAGACGGATCAACTCATACTGTTGGCTGTAACTGTGTAACGATTCTCGCCACCCGGGGAGGCGAGAGTCGTGAACGACGTACAGCCGACAGTATCAGAAGTAGCCGAACAACGTCCCGACGAGGACGAAACCCCACATGGCCACTCCCGCGATGAGCATGTCGTTGAGCCGCGATTCCCGAGTCGCCCGTCTGGCCGCACCGCCAGCGATCAGTCCGAGGGCGATGATGACGAGCATCCGCTGGAGGACGACATCCACGGGCAGGGAGTTGACTTCCATCAGGCCGTAATCGAGCCAGATTGCGAGCGCGAGCGAAAGCGAGGCGGCGACGGCAGCATCGAGTCGGCGCTCGAGCCCGCTCGCGATCGCGTACGTCGCAATCGGAATCCCGAGGGCGATGACGGGATACAGGAGCGCGGCGATCATGTGCATGGTCAGGAAGTCGGTCCATCGCTCCAGGGCGATGCCGACGATCCGCACGCCGAGGAACATCGCCAGGATGGTCATCGCGAGGATGAGGTGGCGTGCCTCGACCCGATCGTAGGCGGCCTCGAGTCGTCGCCGATCGACAGCCGTCAGGTTGTCTTCGACGGCGTCGGGCGTGTGTTCTCGTATTGTGGCTTTGCCGCGGCTTCCCGCCATCCCGAACAGGAGGACGAGCATGCCGACGAGGTCGACTTTCGTCGCCCAGCCGTCGGCATCGGAGGGACCGGTGTTGCCGACGTTGATTCTGACGACATCCTCCTGTGGATCGACGCCGGGGAGGTCCATGAACTCCTGTTCGATGGCCAGTTGGGCACTTTCGACGCCGTCGACACGATGGCGGAGGGTGAACCAGTCGAAGTGTTCGGTGTGGCCCTGCATCGCGACCCACTTGTCATCGCTGTTTGGACTCTCGTACAGGCGGATGTGCATCCGTTCGCCGTAGTAGTCGCCGTCGTCGAGTTGAAGGGTCTCGGTTACCCATTGTGGGTCGTCCCCACCTGGATCGATCCACGCGTATCGGGTTGTTCCAGCGGCTTCGCCCCACTGGGTGCCGGTGGCATGATGGCCTTCGTCTTCGATGAACGCGAACGTTTCAGGCTCGGCGTCCATCTCCTCCTCATCCATCTCTTCCCAGTCGCCCTCGCCTTCCTCGGTGAGGAGGTGGACAACCTCACTCGAGTTGCCTCGAACGAAGACGTTGAGCGGGCTTCGCTTGTCGTGGGCCTCTCGAGCGCTCATAAACGCCCAGATGGCGCTGTCTGAACCCTCGAACTCGACCAGTTCGATCTCCGGTTCATCGGTTTCTTCGGGAGCCACGTCGCTCGTGGAGGGTGAGAAGAACAGCGAGGGCCCACCCATAACCACGAACGCGATTGCCAACAGGACGACGCCAACCACGATCGAACGACGCATTACCCCCGGAATAGGAAGACTGTCTATATGAATGTCTGGTTCGGGTGAGGGGGCCACACGAACACGTTCTCAGGGACAGTTTCTGCGTCCGGAGAGCGGCCCCATCGGTGATGGAGCGGTCTGCTCGAGGGTCGGTCGTCTCAGCGTCGACTTCTGGGACGCTCCAGAGGACGGACGAACCCGCTCAGGCGTCCGCTCCAACGGTCAACACGGGCGTCCGTGCCGTCCGAAAGACGCGTTCGGAGACGCTGCCTACGACGTTTTTCTCGTAGTTGTCGCCACTCGTTCCCATCACGATCAGGTCAGCGTCGACATCGTCCGCACACGCGAGGATACACTCGGCAGGGCTGCCGGTATCGACAACGATCCGTGCCTCGAGACCGGCGTCAGCGGCAATCGACGCCGCAGTCTCGGCTGCCTCTCGAGCGCGGGTACGGAGTTCGTTTCGGACTGATTGGACGTGGTCATCGCCGAGGACCAAAAAAGCGCGGTCGTCGACGACGGAGACGATGGTCAACGTGGCGTCACGAGTCTGTGCGATGTCGACTGCGTGGGCGGCGACGGTCTCGGCGTGATCGCTTCCGTCGGTGGCAAGGAGAATCCGATCGTACATCACGTGAATGTCGTGTGGCGCCCTAAATGAGTCTCTCTATTGTGTGTGCGCGTTTCGGTGGGAACTGTTCGCTTCAGGTTTTCCCCCCTCACGTGCGAACCCCTGCTCATCAGTCGCGCTCTCGGTGAACCGGATGATCGTTCATCACATAGCGGCTGCCCATCCGTCAGGTATTCCCAGGCCATGGGAAAATGGGTACTCGCTTTTGAGTACACCTTCCATACGATTAGATAGAAGGTGACTGACAATGTCCACAAACACCCAAAACCGATTCGAAAGCCGATACGCCGGAATTACCCTCGAGGGGCAGCCCCACGCGCTGTCGGCGTGGTTCGTGGTTGCGCTGCGATTGCTGATGGGTGGGATGATGCTGTTCGCGGGTCTCGGGAAGTACGCGTTCATCAGCGGTGAGGGGTTCAACGCCGCTGGCTTCCTGGCGAACGTCGATCCGGCGAGTCCGGTGAGCGGGCTATACGCGGCGATGGCGGCGAACCCGACGCTGATCGAGGTCGTGAACGTGATCATCCCGGCGACGCAGGTCCTGATCGGGGTTGCGCTGATCGTCGGTGGCCTGCTCCGACTGGCCGCCCTCGGTGGCGCACTCCAGATGTTCGCGTTCTACCTCGGCGGCTGGGAAGGCGACATCCTGGCGGCGTTCGATTCGACGCTCATCTACGCCGTGTTGTTCATGGCATTGGCAGCGTTCGGGGCCGGACGCATCCTCGGCGCTGACAAATACATCGAGCAACTCCAGGTCGGCAACCAGAAACTCATCGAGCGCTTCCCGAAACTGCGGTACATCCTCGGGTAACCTCCCAGGCACTGTTCGGGCCGCTCCTCGTTTTTCACACCCACACCCACTCGAGTGCAACGACGCCGTGCTTACTGTTCAGCGTCGTTGCTCGAGTGTGTAACTCGCATCTAGACGGGAGCCCCAGGACGATGAACGTTCTTGCCCGCTCACTCGAAGAGGCTGCAGTCGGCGGCTTTCGAGCGCGCAGGCACATAACGTGGGTTTTTAGCCTCCGGCACGAAACGGCGGGTATGGCAGTCGTCGGTATCGTCGCCCAACGAGGAAACGACCGTGCACACCGACTCGCGACCGCCCTCACCAACCTGATTCGTGAACACGGTGACGACCCGCTGGTCGATGCCGAAACGGGGGCGGTGGTCGACGCCCCGTCGGCCCCGGTCGCTGCGATGAACGAGTGTGCCTTCGTCGTGAGCATCGGTGGTGACGGGACGTTCCTCTTCGTTGCCCGGGAGGCCGGCGGCGTCCCCCTCGTCGGGGTCAATCTCGGGGAAGTCGGCTTTCTCAACGCGATTTCTCCACCCGATGCGATCGAAGCCGTCGGGTCGTTGCTCGAGGAACTCACGGAGACCGGGACGGTCGGTGGCCGGACCGTCAATCGGGTCCAGGCACACGGCGACGGCTGGTCGCTCGAGCCGGCACTAAACGAAATCTTAGTTCACGGCCCGAAACGCGGGCCGGCGGGTGGGGCGTCGATCTCGGTCGCTGTCGATGGCGAGCCCTATGCCTCGGGGTGGACGGATGGGGTTCTCGTCGCGACCCCGACAGGGTCGACGGCGTACAACTTGAGCGAGGGTGGCCCGCTCGTGCAGCCGCCCCTCGGTGCACTGGTGATTACACAGATGTGCGCCCGTGAGACGATGCCACCGCTCGTGGTTGGCGATGATCGAGAAATCACGTTGCAGGTGAGCGACGCCGAGACCGCCTGGGCGATCAGTGACGGGCGCAACCGACGAGCGCTCGAGCCTCCCACCACGGTTCGCGTGACGGTCGCGGATGAGCCACTCACGTTAGCGGGGCCGCCGGTCAATTTTTTCGATGCGTTAGAAAAACTCGAGTGAACGCCGGTTAGTGGTCCTCGTCACTCTCCACCCGGCTGTGCTGGCTCGTCCTCACCACTGGTTGTCTGCTGCTCGCGAAGCGGGAGGTTCGGGTCACGATACGGGGTGCGTCCGTAGGCGGGCAACTCGTCTCCAAGCTGGGCTTTGACCGTTCGACGGAGTCGGTTGAGTGCGGTCGTATCCAGCCCATGGTCGGCGGCGAGCCGTTTGAACGTCGCGTCGTCAGTGATGTCGTGGGCCCGATACTGAGCAAACAGTTCGTCCATCCGATCCGGGGAGAGTGAGCCGACGTCGAGATCATCGAGGCCGAAATACGCCTGCCGGTCGACGTCGACGACGTGCCGGATGACTACGAGTGCCACCGTCGCGATTGCCCGCTGGCTCCCGAACGCGGTCAGATCGAGTTCGTCCATCACCCCTAGCGCCACGTCACGCTGCCACGGCGTGACCTCGAGGACGTTACAGAGTGCCTGTGTCGTTCGCAGGCGGTCCAGCCGGTGGGCGCGCTCGGCGTAGCCAGGAGTCGCGGGGTGTTGTTCGTCGTGCAGTCGGCGGGCACCGGGAGAGAGGTCGCCATCACCCGTCGGCCGGCCAATGACGGTGGCACTCGGCGTGATCACGCCCCACTGACGGACGGTCGCATCACGCTGATGGTCTGCCCGGGAAAGTGCGCCGGAACCAGGCCGTCTCTCGAGACGTCGGCCGGTGCCGTCACCGACGCCTGTTTCCTCGGGAGGCTGACCCGGGACGCCATGCTGGCTCATCGTATCCCAAATCGAACCCAGAGCGGTAAAAAGGCTTGCTCGAGTGTCATCCGTCTACAGTGTACCGGTACTCGAAGAAACCCGTTGCTTGAGGATGAAGCCACACAAAATGCCCTTCATAGCTTTACCTTGTGACGAGAGGTACTTAAATGAGGACGCTCCCCCACACGCGTCGACAGGAATCCTTTTTTATCGTTTCTGAGTGGCCGGTAGTATGCGACTCGAGGGGGCCAGCGAATCGGTTCACGCGAGCGTCCCGGAGGCATACGTCGACGCCGTGGTTGCGATCACTGATCTCGGCAGCCCAACGGTGATGATGTTTCTCCTCGCAACGGTGTACTGGCTCTTCGACCGCGAGCGGACAGTACTGGTCATCGGCTACGCCTTCGTCGGCGTCGTCCTGTTGATCACGATCAAGGCCGTACTCGGCATGCCTCGGCCTCCGGAATCGGCCTTTTTGATCGAACTCGACGGCGACGAGTACGGCTTTCCCAGTGGGCACACCTTCGCCGCTGTCATCGTCTACGGCGGACTGCTCGTAGTATTCGAGAAAACCCGTTCCCTGCTCGCGGTTTCGGCCGTCACCCTCCTGGTCACCCTGATCGGACTCTCGAGGGTCGTCCTCGGTTTGCACTACCTCGGTGATATCCTCGCGGGTGCGGCGTTGGGAATCCTCGTCCTGGTGTGTCTCGAGTATCTAACACAGAGTGACCCCCGGCGGGCGTTTGCCCTCGCGACGGTTCTCGCGTTTCCGGCACTCATCGCTACGGGCGTCGACGAGTACGCGCTCCTGGGTCTCGGCGGCGCACTCGGGGGGGTCATCGCGTCCGGTGCCGTCTCGACCCTTCCGCCGCTTCGGTCGAAACTCGAGGGCGCTGTCGTCTTCATCGCCGGGTGTACGTTCGTCCTGGTGCTCGAGGGTGCGACGGGACGCGTCCTCGCAATCGCCGACAGCAGTGGTGGCATGCTCGGCGTCGCTATCCTCGTGGGGGCCGTCGGCTTATTCGCGGTGCAGGTCGCGGGAATTCTCCTCGCCCCGGCGCTCGCTCGTTGGGTGCCGGCGACGTCACTATAGTACCAACTGAAACGGTTCACACACTGATCGCCGATACGTCTGGCGATCAGGTGTGCAATGACTTGCAGTGGCTACGATAGCCTCCGAGCACTAACCGAATGGAGAGGAGAAAGCGGCCGCTACTTGTGTCGCTCGAGCAGGTCGTAGCTGCGTTCCCACTCGGCGTCGTCGTCGAAGTAGCGCTCGGCCAGTGGCTCTCGTGGCATCTCGCCGAGATCTTTCTTCTGTTCCTGGTAGGACGGTCGTTCGTCGACGAAATACCGGCCCGTGAGGACGGTGCCCTCATAGAGCTGGGTTTCGGTCTCGAACATCATCTCTTGGGCCTCCTGGCGGTCGGTGATGTCGAAGTCGTAGTCGTCTGACTCCTGGACGTCGACGTACGGGACGTACTGACGGGCGTCCTTGTTCCAGGTCGGACACTGGGTCAGGAAGTCGATGTGGGCGAACCCGTCGTGTTCGATCGCTTCCTTGATGATCTCTTTGGCCTGGTTCGGGTTGACCGCCGCCGTGCGGGCGATGTAGGTCGCACCGGAGGTGAGTGCCAGCGAGAGTGGTCGAATCGGCGACTTGGCGTTGCCGTGAGGCGTCGTCTTCGACTTGTGACCTTTGGGGCTCGTCGGCGAGGTCTGCCCTTTCGTCAGGCCGAAGACCTCGTTGTTGAACACGATGTAGGTCATATCGTGGTTCTCTCGAGCCGTGTGCATGAAGTGGTTGCCACCGATCCCGTAGCCGTCACCGTCACCGCCAGCGGCGATGACCTCGAGGCCGTCGTTCGCGAGTTTCGCGGCGCGGGCGACGGGCAGTGAGCGCCCGTGGATCGTGTGGAACCCGTAGGTGTCGAGGTAGCTGTTCAGTTTGCCCGAACAGCCGATACCGGTGACGGTCAGGACCTCCTCGGGGGTGAGTCCGACCTCCGGGAGGGCCTGTTTCAGCGCCTTGAGGACGCCGAAGTCACCACAGCCAGGACACCAGGTTGCCTGGGGCTCGATACCGGGCGTGAACTCGTTTCGGTCGATTTCACGCTCTTCTCCGATTGCGTTGAATGCACTCATAGTTAGTCACCTGCGGCTGGTTCGATCCGCACCTGAGCGGAGGGATCTGCGTCCGAGCCGTTACTGTTCAGCTCGTAGCCCTCGACGATCTCGGCGGGTTCGAACGGGTTGCCGTTGTACTTGAGCAGGCTGGTCAGTTTGTCGCCGTAGCGGCCGAGTTCCTTCTGGATGAGGCCACGGAACTGCGCCGTGGCGTTCATCTCGACGACCATCGCCTGGTCGACGCTCTCGATGAACTCGGTTACTTCTTTCTCCGGGAACGGCATCATGTCCGAGACGCTGATCGCTTTGACGGCGTGGCCGTCGTCGTTCAGGCGCTCGACGGCTTCGAAGACCGCACCCTGGGACGAGCCCCAGGTAATAATGCCGAAGTCTGCGGTTTCGTCGCCAACGTACGTCTGGTTCGACTCGTGTTCCTCGTCGAGTTCACGACGGATATCCTCGAGCTTCTGGACACGGCGCTCCATCTGGGCGACGCGGTTGTCCGCGTCCTCCGAGATGTGCCCCGATGGCGTGTGCTCGTTTCCGGTCGCGAGGTATCGTCCACCCTTTTGGCCCGGCAGCGAGCGCGGGCTGACGTTGTTGTCGACGTCGTGTTGGAACCGGTGGAACTTGCCCGTCGGGTCGTGGGGCATGTCCTCGAGTTCGGCTTCCGTGACGACCGAGCCGAGCGTCGGCGCTGGCTCGCGGTCGAGCAAGCTGACGGGAACGTTCGTGTTCTCTCCGCTCAGCTTCTGGTCGTAGATGATGATCGTCGGGATCTGGTACTCGTAGGCGATGTGGAAGGCCAGACGCGTCTGCTCGTAGGCCTCCTCGATGTTTCCGGGTGCGAAGACGACGCGCGCGGAGTCACCCTGGCTCGTGTAGAGGGTGAACTCGAGGTCGCCCTGTTCGGGTTTCGTCGGCATCCCCGTCGATGGGCCGGCGCGCATGGACTCGAGCAAGACGACCGGCGTTTCGGTCATCTCCGCGAGGCCGAGTGGCTCGCTCATGAGTGCGAAGCCACCACCGGAGGACCCGGACATGGCTTTGACACCCGCGTGGCTCGCGCCGACAGCCAGTGCCGCGGCGGCGATTTCGTCTTCGACCTGTTCGGAGATCCCGCCCATGTCGGGCAGGTTCTGGGACATGATGGTGAAGACGTCCGTCCACGGCGTCATCGGGTAGCCGGCGATGAACCGACAGCCGGCGTCGATGGAGCCGTAGGCGATGGCGTTCGAGCCCGAGAGCAGCGCTTGCTCTTCGTCGTGGCTTCCCTCCGGGATGCGGAGATCGTGCTCGAACTCGTACTCCTCGGTGACCATGTCGTAGGCCTCGTGCAGGATGGTGAGGTTGGGCTCGAGGATCTTCTCGGGCATCGCATCCTCCATCAGGTTCTCGATGTGCTCGAGGTCCATCTCCAACAGGGCGGCAGTGACGCCAACCCCTGCGGTGTTGCGCATGACCTCACGGCCGTGTTCTTTGGCCATCGAACGGAGGTCGATGGCGAAGACGTGCCAGTCGTTTTCCTCGGCACGCTCCTCGAGGTTGAGTTCGGCGACGTCTTCCTCGGAGATGAGCCCCGAGTCGTAGACGATGATGCCGCCCTCGTGGAGCTCGTCTAGGTTCTCCGAGAGAGGCTTGATCTCCTCGTTGCCGTAGTAGGCATCTTCCTGTGGGTTTCGGGCAAAGGAGTCACCCAGTGCGAGTAGGCAGTTGTAGCCGTCTCCCCGTGACTGTACCTCGTGGCCTGCGGCTCGGATTTCGACGTAGGTGTGGCCACCGCGAATCCGTGACGGATAATGTCGGTGGGTGAATACGTCGAGACCCGATCGCATCAGGGCCTTCGCGAAGTTTTGACTCGTCGAGTCGATCCCGTCTCCGGAACCGCCTGCGATTCGCCAAATAAGTTCATGATCGCTCATGGTGGATAAGCGGCCTCGCTGGCCAGCAGTACTCAAAAATTTGCTCCAGCGAACCTAAAGCCTTTGCTATACATTACCAAGAATCTTTCATGAAGAATGAATGGCCGTGTATAATTAGTCAGAAACGATCGTTAATGACTTAGAAAACGAGTTTTTCGTTTACTTGGGATTGCAGTGAGCAGGACGATGACTCGAGTTGGGTGTCTTACAGTTTACAAACATCGGCATCCACCGTCACCGACGGAACGGGGGATCCGTCAACCGATAGTCAGTGACAATAATCCCTCAGAGGTGAGAGATCACGATCGATCGGCGATACCGCTCGCTGTCAGTTACCAGTCCACTTTCGAAGGAGAGGCCTGCCTTCCCTGGGTCCGCGAGCGATGAGCACGTCGTCCGGACGGAGTTGCTCGTCGCCAGTCGGTGCCAACACCCAGTCGTCACCCCGATGGATCGCCATAATAGACATTCCGGTCTGTTCCTCGAGTTCGAGGTCACCCAGCGTCCGCGCTGTGAGTGTGCTCCCTTGCTCGACGGTGGTCGTCGTGATGAGTTCGTCACTTTCGCCGATAGCTTGTCCGAACACCGGATGAACGGCCCCATCTCGTAAGACGATCTCCGCAATGTTCACCGCCGCGTCGCAGATGACTTCCGAGGCGGTAGCCAGATACAGGAGGCCTCGAAGCTGGCTCGGTTCCCGGACTTGATCCCCCGCCTCGATAACCAGGGTTTCGATGTCCCGCTTCAGACGGTCGGACTGCGCCTCGAGTTCTCGAACCTCCGTGGCCAGGTCGGCGTCGCCGAACAGCACCGACGCGTAACCGAGACCGACGGCGAGTTCAGAGATGTTCTTGAGGTCTACGACCAGTTCGGCCGCCCGATCGAGAGCGTCGATCCCCGGATCGACGGTCTCATCTGACACGGTCGCCTCGCCCGTGAGCATCTCTCGAACGGTTTCGAGGCCGGCAATCGGGCCGCTGCCAATAACGGTATCGCCAGCCTCGAGAGCGACCGTCTCATCTGGGTCGATATCCCACTCGTTGCCCCGCCGGATAGCGATGACAGTCACACCTGAATCGGTTTCGAACGCGAGTTCGCCGAGCGGTTCTCCGATCACCGAACACGCGTCGTGGACGACGGCCCGCATGATGGCCTCGTCCGCCTCGGGAAGCGCCTCGCGAACTTCTCGGGGCACGCCACCGTTGCTAGTGACGACGCCGGCGATGTCGGCTGCCGCGTTCGTGATGTCGACGGCCGCACCGACAATTTGGACGATACCGACCAGCTGTTCGGCGTCGGTGGACCGCTTCGCCGCCAGCATCAGCGCGATCGTCGCCGGATACTGTAACGATTCGGCTCGTGCCTCGAGCTCGAGGACTTCCTCGGCCAGCCCGGGGTAGCCGTACAGCGCTGCTGCATACCCCAGATCGACGGCCAGTTCGGAGACGTTCTTCAACTCGACAAGCGTCTCCCGCACGTTGCGAGATCGGTACGCGATATCTTCCATGACCAGTTAGGTTCGCGTTCGAACGGCAGTAGGTTAAACCTATGTTCGTTACCCGCAGATCACGGTCCGGGCATCCGATCAAAGGATGATCGTGATGACACCAAAGAGGATCAGTACGCCACTGATGTCACAGACGTTCGTCACGACTGGGATCGTCGTATCGTCCGGATTGTATCCAAGTCGATAGGACGCCGACACCGACACCAGGCTCACGACGACCACGAAGGCGGCCAACAGTGTTCCGCTCACCAGGGATATCGTCAACACCTCCACGAGGCCAAGCGTACCCCCGAGTAATCGCCCGATTCCCCACGCGGCGAAACCGACGAGCGTGAAGACGGTCACGCCGAGGGCGAGTATCGCACCGGAGTTCGACCGAACTTCGGGGTTCGTCCGGGAGAGTTCGAACGTGCCGAGATGCAGTTGCGTCGACAGTCGTGAACACATGATCGACCCGAGATTACCCGCGGTCCCGATCTGCACCGGCACCAGAATAAGCAGGGCCGGATTCGTGAGAAGGACCTCCTCGAAGGACTCGAGTACGGAACCCGAAACCATCTGCAAGACCGATAGCGCCACGAGAAGCGGGACCATCGTGTAGACCATCGGTTTGATCTGCCAGTCGTCATCGAGGTCAGCCCCAGCGAAGGGGTCGTCCTCCTCCGCGCCGGTCAACTCCTCGTATAATTCCCCGAGCGAGTCACTCAGGCCGGTGAGGTCGTCTCCAGCGTAGTCGTCGCTCATAGGAACAGCCCCACGAAGTAAATGGCGATCAACAGGAAGACGACGCCGAAGACGTCCCCGAGGGTCGTGACCAGCGGGCCCACGATGTTGTCGGGGTCGAGTCCCCGCCGATAGCCGATGAAAACGACGGTCACGAGCACCGAAAGCATGAGGATCGCCGACAGTAATCCGGCGACGACCATGATGCCGACGAGCTGGAGCAAGTTCCCACCGCCGGCGGTAATCCAGAGCACGAAAAACGCGGCGACGGCGATGAACACTGAGACGACCATACCGTTGACAAACGAGGCGATGACGGCGTTCGACAGGCGTCTGTCGGTGGTGATTCTGGGTTCGATGACGCCCTGATGGAGCCCGCTCGACAGGCGGGCCCCGAGCGATCCGTACACGCCGCCGCGGGTCGCCAGAAAGGCCGGTAGCAGGACGAGGATGCCCGGAACGCTCTCGATGCCGTCACGCATCGCTTCGCTGCCGAGAATCGTGCCGGCAAACAGCCCGGCAACCAGACTAACGAGAATAACCGGTATCGACTGTCGATAGATGTCAAGTGCGGACTCCCGTTCGAACATATCGGCCAATTCTCGGTCGGCGGTATAAATCCACCCATCACCGTAACGGGTATCGCCCGTCAGCGACCTGATGGAACTCGAGGGGGCGAAATTGGCCCAAGAACGACCCACTGGAGAGACGGAAACGGCCACCGACACACTGAGGCTACTCTTGCCGTGGATTGCTCGGGTGGTACTCCGTCTCGTACTCGCCCGGATTCCCGTCCACGCGGTCTGGGTTGAGTCGTCCCGAAAGGAGCATGAAGTCCACGAGCGTCAGGGCCAGCATCGACTCCACGACGGGCACCCCTCGAGGTGGCAACACCGGATCGTGGCGGCCGATAACCTGGGCATCCTCGACGACCTCGCCCGTCTCCCAGTCGACCGTTTGCTGTTCCTTGGGAATCGAGGTGGGCGCGTGGAGGGTAACCTCGCCGTAGATCGGTTCGCCGCTCGAGATGCCGCCCTGGATTCCGCCGTGATCGTTCTCGACGGGCGTCGGGTTGCCGTCCGCATCGAACTCCCAGTCGTCGTTTCGATCTTTACCCGAGTAGGCCGCGGCGTCGGTACCGAGGCCAAACTCGAACGCCGTCGTCGCCGGGACGGCCATCATCGCCTGACCCAACCGGGCGGACAACGAGTCGAATCGAGGGGCACCGAGGCCGACAGGGACCCCCCGGACCTCGAAGTAAATCGAGCCGCCGATGGAGTCCCCCTCGCGCTGGTACTCCTGAATCAAGTCTTGCATCTCGGCTGCCGTTTCGGGATGGGCACACCGGACGTCGTTCTCCTCACTGTGTTCGAGCATCTCCTCGAAAGTCACCTCGGGGGCCTCGACATCGCCGATCTGGTTCACGTGGGCCTTGAGTTCGATCCCCTCGAGCGCGAGCACCTTTTTCGCGATTGCCCCGGCGGCGACCCAGTTGACGGTTTCGCGCGCGGACGAACGGCCACCGCCACCCCAGTTTCGGGTCCCGAACTTCGCGGAGTAGGTGAAATCGCCGTGGCTCGGCCGCGGAGCGGTGATGAACGGCTCGTACTTCCCCGAGCGGGCGTCTTTGTTTTCGATGACGAGGCCGATTGGGGTGCCCGTGGTGTACCCGTCCTGGATCCCGGATTTGATCGAGACGGCGTCGGGTTCGCCGCGGCTGGTCGTGATCATCGACTGACCCGGCTTGCGCCGGTCCAGGTCGCGCTGGATGTCCTCCTCTGTGAGCTCGAGACCAGCGGGACAGCCCGAGATGGTACAGCCCATGGCCTCCCCGTGACTCTCGCCGAACGTGGTCACCTGAAAGAGGCGACCGAAGCGGTTGCCGTTCATTATCGGTCCTACAGCGTCGGGTACACTTATGCGTGCAGGATTGTGCAAGAACGGACAGCCGTGGTGATCGACGCCAGTTGCGGAGAGGTGGGTGGGCAACCTGAACGTTGATACCGGCCGGTGTGCATGGCGAAGCCATACCCATGTCTGACCCATCTCCCGGCTCTGCCCCACTCGAGGCGGACGTCACGGACACGATCGACGACCTGCTTCGCGACCGCATGCGTGAGGACTCGATTCCCGGATTGAGCCTCGCGATTACCGACGGTGACGGGATCCGCTACGCTCGAGGGTATGGCTCTCGGGATCTGGCATCCAACGCCCCGGCAACGCCCGAGACGGTGTATGGCATCGGCTCGGTCTCGAAATCGTTCGCCTCGCTCGCGACACTCCTCCTGGTCGATCGGGGCGACCTGGCCCTCGAGGAGAGCCTGACCGACCACCTCGAGGTCGACCTGCCCGAGGCGATCACGATCCACCATCTCCTCAGTCATACCTCAGGGATCCCATCACTCGCTGCGAGCGAGGCTCTGATTGCCCGGCAGATGGAAGTCGGCGAGTCCGACGTCCCACTCGGCACCTGGGAGGACGTTCTCGCTCACATCGAGGGGGCACGGGACGAAATCGCCGGCGATCCCGAGGACCACTGGATGTACTGCAACTCCGGCTATACGTTGACTGGCGCGGTCATCGAAGCCGTCTCGGGGACGTCCTACGTCGACTTCGTGCGCGAGGAAATCCTCGAGCCGCTTTCTATGTCCCGGTCGACGTACCACCGCGACGTCTACGAAACGTTCGAGAATCGAATGACGCCATATCACAAAACCGAAGACGGGCTCGAGGAAACCCCGGTTCCGATCCGTGAACTCAGCGCGGCGGCTGGGGGCCTCCTCGCGCCGGTCACCGACCTCGCCGCGTACCTCCGACTTCACCTCGCTGGTGGCATCGCTGGTCAGGACCGACTGCTCGAGGCCGAGACGCTCGAACGGGCCTACGGAGCGTACGCCGAGACGCCATCGGGGCCGTACGGCTACGGCTGGCGGACGCGCACGGTGGCCGGGGAAACCCTGATCGGCCACGGCGGCTCCATCGCCGTCTCGACGGCCTATGCGGGCTTCTCCCGGGACCACGACCTCGGGGTCGCGCTCCTCGCGAACACGAACCCCGGTTACGGGCTCGCCGAACTCGGGAAAGGCGTCTTCGCCGCCCTGGTGGGGAGCGATCCGCTCGAGCTTCCGTTCTTTGCGCGCAAGGCCCGCTTCGAAGCCCTCTGTGGTGAGTACGAATCCTACCGAGGAATCAAGGAGGCCGAAGTCGAACAGGAAGGCGGTATCCTCCGGCTTCGGATCGGGGGGCCAATCGGTGACGGCGGTTGGACGCCGCTGATTCCCGAGGACGTTGAGGCAGGGGAGTTCTATGCGATGACGATGACCGGAAACCAGCAACCAGTCCGGTTCGAGGAGGACGGTGACGATCTGAGTCTGTATATCGATCGCTGGCGACTTCACCAGCGCCCCTCTGGTAGCCACTGAAAGTCATTGTACTCCTGATCGCCAGGGAGGTCGGCGATCAGTGTGAAAATAGTTTCAGTTGTTACTCTAGCGGTCACACACTGGTGTGCTCCTTTGTGGATACCTTTTCACCAAGTGGGAAAATATATTCGTGAAAAAGCAACATCCTCTCCGAATTAGGTACTATTAAGGGGGCCACACGACAATCATCGGCTGATGTCGATGCCCAACAAAGACTGGTGGCCGAACCAGTTGAACGTAGACATTCTCGACCAGAATGCGCGACCGGTAGACCCTTACGACGACGATTTCGATTATGCCGACGAATTTGAATCTCTCGACCTCGAGGAAGTGAAAGCCGATATCGAAGACGCCCTGACCGACTCACAGGAGTGGTGGCCCGCCGATTACGGTCACTATGGCCCGCTCATTATCCGAATGACGTGGCACCAGGCCGGAACGTACCGGACGACGGACGGCCGTGGTGGAACCTCGGGCGGTACGCAGCGGTTTGCCCCGGTCAACAGTTGGCCCGACAACGCCAACCTTGACAAGGCTCGGCGAGTGCTCGAGCCCGTCAAACTCAAATACGGTCGTTCGCTCTCGTGGGCTGACCTGCTCGTTCTCGCCGGAAACGTCGCGATGGAGTCCATGGGGTTCGAAACCTACGGATTCGGCGGTGGCCGTGAAGACGTTTACGAGCCAAACAAGGCCGTCGACTGGGGACCAGAAGAGAAGATGCTCGAGGACAAACGCCACGACGATGCTGGCAACATCGAGGGCCCGTTCGCTGCCGACCATATGGGCCTCATCTACGTGAACCCGGAGGGGCCAGGCGGTGAGCCGGACCCCGAGGAGTCTGCGAAGTACATCCGTCAGTCCTTCGACCGCATGGCGATGAACGACGAGGAAACCGTCGCCCTCATCGCTGGTGGCCACACGTTCGGAAAGGTCCACGGTGCCGACTCAGATGACCACCTCGGTCCTGAGCCGGAAGCCGCCCCAATCGAACAACAAGGGCTCGGCTGGCAAAGCGAGTACGGTGACGGAAAGGGAGCCGACACGATCACGAGCGGCATCGAAGGGCCGTGGACGCAGTCACCAACGGCCTGGGACATGGATTATCTCAACAACCTCCTCGAGTACGAGTGGGAGCCACACAAGGGTCCAGGCGGTGCGTGGCAGTGGCGACCGAAAGACGATGAACTGCACGGTGCTGCAGAACCTGCCCACGACGACATCGAGAGCGCAACCCCGATGATGCTCACGACGGACGTTGCGCTGAAGCGTGACCCGGCGTATCGAGAAATCGTCGAGCGTTTCCACGAGAACCCGATGGAGTTCGGCATCAACTTTGCGAAGGCGTGGTACAAGCTGACCCATCGTGATATGGGGCCAACGTCCCGCTTGCTCGGGCCGGAAGTCCCCGACGACGATATGCTCTGGCAGGACCCGATCCCGGAAGTCGACCACGAGCTTATCGATGACGAACAGGCGGCCCACCTCAAAGCGGAGATCCTCGACACCGATCTGTCCGTTTCGGACCTGGTCAAGACGGCGTGGGCGGCCGCCTCGACCTACCGTGACAGTGATAAACGCGGCGGCGTCAACGGCGCTCGAATCCGACTCGAACCCCACAAAAACTGGGAGGTCAACGACCCAGAGCTGGTTGGGACTGTCCTCGCCACCCTCGAAGACATTCAAGCAGCGTTCAACGCCGACCAGTCCGATGGGACCCAGGTCTCACTCGCTGATCTGATCGTCCTCGGTGGGAACGCAGCGGTTGAACAGGCCGCCGCCGACGCCGGTTACGACGTCAAGGTTCCGTTCGAACCCGGTCGAACCGACGCCTCACAGGAACAGACAGATGTCGAATCGTTCCAGGCACTCAAACCTGACGCCGATGGCTTCCGGAACTACTACACAGAGGAAGCCTACAAGGGTCCCGAGCAGATGCTGGTCGACAAGGCAGACTTACTCGACCTGGATGCGCCGGAGATGACCGCGCTCCTCGGAGGCCTCCGCTCGATCGGGGCCAATTACGATGGCTCGTCACTGGGTGTCTTCACGGACGAACCGGAAACCCTCAACAGCGACTTCTTCCGGACGGTCCTCTCGATGGACTACGAGTGGGTCCCGACGGAGACGACGAACCGGTACGAACTCCGCGACCGCGAAACGGGCACGGTCGAGTGGGAAGGCACCCGTGTCGATCTCATTTTCGGATCGAACTCCCGCCTCCGTGCGCTGTCGACCGTCTACGCATCCAGTGACGGTGAACAGAAACTCGTCGAGGACTTCGTCGACGCCTGGCACAAAGTGATGACACTCGATCGGTTCGACCTCGAGTAAGGTCGACTCGCCGTTCGAGACTGACTTTCTGCTCGAGCAGATCCCAACTGATTGCAGTGGCGGATTCGTGCCGGATAGCTCTACTCCCTGACTGTTGGCCATTGTTTCGAGAGACCTAAACACCTAAGCCCGTCCACACGGAACGCTGTGTCGGCATGTTGGTTTCGGGAACAGTCGTCGTTGACGCGGAAACGGTGATCGAGGACGGTGCAGTGGTCGTCGAAGACGACCGCATTGTGGCTGTCGACGAGCGGCAGGCGTGTCTCGAGACCTATCCGGATCACGAGCGACACCGCTACGACGTGATCGCACCGGGGAGCGTCGGTGCGCACATCCACTCCGTTCAGAGCCTCGGGCGGGGCATCGCTGACGACACCGAGTTGCTCGACTGGTTATTTGAATACGTTCTGCCGATGGAAGCCGAACTCGACGCCGAAGCCATGCGTGTCGCCGCCGAACTCGGCTACCTCGAGTTGCTCGAGAGCGGGACGACGACCTGTATCGATCACCTCTCGGTGGCCCACGCGGAGCAGGCGTTCGAGGCCGCACGCGAGCTGGGCATCCGGAGTCGCATGGGGAAGGTGCTGATGGATAAGGAGGCCCCGCCAGGATTGCTCGAGGAGACCGACGAGGCGTTGGCCGAGAGCGAACGCCTGATCGAGCGTTACCACGGTGTCGACAATGGTCGAATCCAATACGCTCTGACGCCGCGGTTCGCGGTGAGCTGTACGGAAGCCTGTCTGCGGGGGACACGCGACCTCGCTGACGCCTACGATGGCGTGCGTATCCACACCCACGCCAGCGAGAACCAGGGTGAAATCGCGGCCGTCGAGGCCGATACCGGGATGCGAAACGTCCACTGGCTGGACGAAGTTGGCCTGACCGGTGACGACGTCGTCCTCGCTCACTGTGTCTGGACCGACGAGAGCGAACGAGAGGTGCTCGCGGAGACGGGAACACACGTCACCTACTGCCCGTCGTCGAACATGAAACTCGCCAGCGGGGTTGCCCCGATTCAGGACTACCTCGAGCGTGGGATCAACGTCGCCCTGGGGAACGACGGCCCGCCGTGTAACAATACGCTCGATCCGTTCACGGAGATGCGTCAGGCCTCGCTCTTACAGAAAGTCGACCGCCTCGAGCCGACGGCCCTCCCGGCCCAGACGGTGTTCGAGATGGCGACGATCAACGGCGCACGGGCGGCTGGGTTCGACCGTGTTGGAGCACTGAAACCGGGCTGGAAAGCGGATCTCATTGGCCTCGAGACGGATCTCACGCGTGCAACGCCGCTTCACGACGTGCTCTCACATCTGGTGTTCGCGGCCCACGGCGACGACGTGCAGTTTACGATGGTCGACGGCCGGGTGCTGTACGCCGACGGTGACGTGCAGGTTGCAGACGCCGATGCGATCCGCGAGCGGGCGCGGACAGTGGCCGCCGGACTCGAGGTTGCTCAGTAGCATCGAAGCGTCGGGTCTCACCCCCCGTCGTACACGTCCCTCACAGGCCAAGACTCTCGAGGACGGTCATCGAAATTCCGCTTTCGGCGACGAGTTTGTAGCCGAGATAGATTCCCACGATACCCATGAGTCCGGGCAGTTCGGGCGGCGCAGGGATTGGGACGTCTAGCAAGGCGAAAAAGGCCCCGGTGATGAAGCCGGTCAGCAACCCAAGTACGATCAGTCGATAGGTCATAGCTTCGAGCGAGTGTGCCATCGGCAAAAGCCCATTGACTCCGAAGGCCGCGCAAATCCATCATCATTAGTCGTCTATGTCCTGCGGTTATCGACGATTGTCGACACACAGTTTTAATATCGTCGAATTACTGAGTATCGCATATGCAACGCAACCTTCACGGACAACAGACCGTCACCGTCCCACCGGATCTGCAGTCACCACAGGCGAAGCTGATCTATTTCTCACTCGCCGTCGCCGACGATGCGAGCGTCGACGACCTCTGTCGCGATCTCCGCGTCGATAAAGGCGCAGCGCTATCGATTCTCGGGACGCTCCGCGAGCGCGGGCACGTCGAGCGCCAAGACGGCAGTTATCGCGTCGTTTCTTGAACTGCCGGTTTTCGGCAGCTGTATTGTATACTGTTCCGGCGCTCGAGACACAACGATCACGCGACCTCACACTCACTCGGAGTCATGCTCGATCTCGAACAGGCGTGGCTGCAGGATATCGGCGATCATCGAACCGACCATCAGCGGCAAGATGATGTAGCCAAACAGGTTGAGCAGGATAAACATCGTCCACTGGCCCAGCGGCTCAGTCGGCGGCCAAAAGAGCGCGATCGATTCGGCGAGGATGCCACGAGTGAGCACGATCAAGACGAGCAAGACCCCGAAACTACAGAGGAGTCGAAACCCGAGTTCCTGCCGGTCGATCTCGGGGAACCAGCCCGGTGACGGGTCGGGCCACTCTTCGTCGGACGTGGAGTCTTGTGGTGCCATGACTACAGTTCGATTCGCTCGACGAGTTGCTCGCGTGCCTCGTTCGTGTTGACGGCAACGATTCGGATATCGTCCTCGAGGCCCGAGCCTTTGAGTTTCGATTTGAGGAGGTTGTCGACCTGATAGACGCCCGCAGCGTTCGTCATCGCTATCTCGACCATGACGGCACTCGCCGTTCCCGGATGTAACGAGACACGGTCGATAGCCTGGCTCGAGAGGGTGTTGATCCCGCGACCACCCTGTTCGTAGGGGATCCGTGAGCGGCCGCGTTCCATATCGAGGGCGTCGGCGACACGGATCACGCCCGCTTCCGTCGTCAACGGGGTTTCAGCGGTGTGGTGACAGAGGATCGCGTGGAGTACTTCACCTTTCATCCGGACGCTGTCTGCTAAGCCGTAAAACTCGGGGAGGATCCGCTGGAGAATATCGGCGGCCAGTGGGATCGAGTAGTAGGCGTGTTCGTCCCGATGCACCAGATGCCCAACGTCGTGGAGCGTGGCGGCGAGGGCGATGATGACGGCTTCGTCGGCTTCCTCGAGGCCCTGTTGTTTGGCACCGTTGAAATCGACGCCGCCGGCTTTGAGCAGGTCGTACAGACAGAGGGCCCGGTTCGTCACGATCTCGATGTGTTTCGAGCCGTGATCGTTGTACCGTTTCCGGTCGACAGCGTTGACGTTTTGGGCCTCGAGATACGTCTGAATTTCCTCGTCGGCACGGACGTACTCGAGGACGCGATTGACCTTCTCGTCGGGAAACGAGTGGTCTGCTTCGGGGTCGTAGATCCGGTGGCCGTTCCCGTCGGGCGGCTCGGGGACCTCGGTATCGCTCATACCACTGCAGTAGGGGGGCAGATAAAAAAGCACTCGGTCGGGAAGCTATGTGGTGTGTCGAAGCAGCGCGTCAGCGCCATACAGTGGTGTGATTCTCGAGCACGCACGTTCCAGCAATCAGGAGTTTGTCGCCGCTTCGACAGCCGCCTCGAGTTCCTCGTAGTCAGGTTCGACACCCGGGTCGTCACTCACCCACGCGTAGGTGACCGTTTGATCGGCGTCGATAACAAACACCGCGCGCTTGGCGAGTCCCTCGAGGCCGATGTGGTCGAAATCCGTGCGAACGCCGTAGGCGTCGATGATCTCCTTTTCGAAGTCGCTGATGCAGGGGAACGAAAACCCGGCGTCCTCGCGAAACGCGTTCTGGGCGAACGGTGAATCCACGCTCACGCCGTAGACGCTCGCCTCGAGGTCCTCGAAGCGGTGTAAGCGCTCCTCGAGAGTACACATTTCGTTCGTACACACCCGTGTAAACGCCCCGGGGAAAAACGCGAGCACGATCGGTGCCTCCGTCTCGAGGCGGTCGGTGAGCGAGAACGATTCGACGTCGCCGGTGGCTATCGGGGCCGTGATTTCGGGGGCCGTATCGCCGACAGTAACCATACCGGCGGCTCCGCATGCGAGGTAATTGGAGGTTTCGAAAGCGGCGACTGATAGGGGACGTGGACGCAGGCCGCATGGAGGGAGGTGGCAACGAGGACCGGGTAGATGATGGGTAGTCGTCTGTGCTGGGTTGGCTCCGATCGGAGGGTGTTGGAAGCCAGTCTCAGGCGTTGTTCATCCGCTGACTCGAGCGCGTGCCACAGCGCTGACATTCGGTGACGCGGTATGGTTCGCGGGAGAACTGAGCGTTTTCCTTCTTGAGGCTTTCAGTCCGGATCTGCACGTTGACCTCGTGTAACGTATCCAGATTGCACTCCTCGCAGTGTTCGGTCATGCCGTTGAATGAGTTGTCTGTCGTTGCCATTGATAGATTAATTAGAGTAGGGGGCTCTTAAACCCAACTTTCATTTCGGACCGTGAGTTGGGAAAACCGCAAGCAGTAGTTACCTTTATCACTTTAGACTCTCGAGAGGGTTTTAGATGGTTTATCGGGCTCATTGAACGCTTATTTCATGGTGTTCCGAGTGACGTGTCGGATGGCTAAGATTGGATTACCCGGATTCGAGTAAACGCTCCTCGGGTGGTGGTTTGTGTCCGCACTCCACTCCCTGTCTGATAAGAGTGATAAAACCAAGTGGGGCCTCTGGTCCCTCAGTGATGATAAGCCCTATCACACCCCCTCGAGTGGATGATATATGGACCAGGTGTTCGCCCCGTGGCGTATCGAGTGGATCCGACGCGAAGACAAGAATCCACGCGTCGAGGAGTGTGTGTTCTGTGAGTTGCCCACCTGGGAGGACGACCGAAACAACCTGCTCGTCGCCGAAAACCCCCACGCGTTCGTTTTGCTGAATAACGCCCCATACAATCCGGGCCACGTCATGGTGATCCCACACGTACACACGGGCGACTATCGAGACCTCACTGACGAGCAACTGCTTGGCCACGCTCACCTGAAACAGCGAACGTTCGACGCGCTCGAGCAATCGCTTGCCCCGGACGGCTTCAACGGGGGCTTGAACCTGGGTGATGGGGCCGGTGGCTCCATCGATGACCACCTGCACACCCACATCGTCCCACGCTGGAACGGCGACACCAACTTCATGCCCGTCCTGAGTGACACGACCGTCATCGTCGAAGCACTCGAGGAAACCTATGCCCTGTTGCACGAGGCGTTCGCTTCCCAGGAGGGTGCAACGGTCCCAGCGGACTCGAGTGCCGTCCAGTTCACCTAATTAGACTGGCTCGGCGAACGCATACACCGTATTCGCACTCGTCACCTCGAGGTCGACGAACTGGCCGGGCTCGAGGCCGTACTCGCTGGCGTTCCTGACGATCAGCTGTCGGTATGCCGAATCCCGACACTTCACCGAGTCGCCGGTTCCCGGCTCGACGACGAGCACGTCCTCTTTCAGGTCGCCGACCATCGCCTCGTAGGCGGCGCCGACGAGTTCCATTTTGAGCGCCGACATCTCCTTCGAGCGCTCCTTTTTGATCGTCCCGCCGAGGCCTTTCATGTCGGCGGCGTCGGTTCCCGGTCGTTTCGAAAATCGGGTGACGTTGACCTTCTCGGGACGCGTCCGCCGCAACAGGTCCATCGACTGTTCGTGATCGTCCTCGGTTTCGGTCGGGAATCCGACGATGAAGTCCGTCGAGAGCGTCCAGTACTCGAGGGCCTCGTCGAAGGTGTCGAATATCTCGAGGTACTCCCGAACCTGGTGTTGGCGGCGCATATCGCCGAGCACGTCGTCACTGCCGGACTGCACGGGCGCGTGGAGGAAGTTGTAGAGTTCGTCGTTGGTGGCAAACACCGCAGCCAACTCCTCGCGGATTCCGTGAACGCCCTTTGGGTTGGCCATCCCCACGCGTACCCGAAACTCGCCATCGATCGCACAGATCTCCTCGAGCAACCGGTGCAGCGTTCGTTCCCCCTTATCCCAGCCGTAGACGCCGGTATCCTGGCCCGTGATGCGGATCTCTTTGGCCCCGGCGTGGACCAGGGCACGGGCTTTCTCGACGTTTTCCTCGATCGGCGGCGAGTCGATCTTGCCCGTCGCGTGCTTGGTGATGCAGTACGAACAGTCGGACATACACCCTCGAGCGATCGGCAAGATGCCGATGACACCGTCGAGAATCGGCTCGGCGTCCGGCGTCGTCGTCGGACACTCACCGTTCGTGACGGCTTGGGGAACCTCGTCCCAGTGAAGGACCGCGCCGTCGAGATCGGCGAAGGCCTCACCCTGAGCGAGTGCCATACAGCCGGTGACGAACAGGTCTGCAGTCTGTTCGCTTAGCTCGCTTGCCCGCTCGAGCATGTTTCGCTCGGTTTTCTCGACCACCGTACAGGTGTTCAGGATCGCGACGTCGGCGGCTTCGGGGCCGTCGACGCGATAGTGGCCCGCGTCACGGAGGCGTCGCTCGATCTCGCGGCTTTCACCGCGGTTCGAGGTACAGCCATAGGTTTCGATGTGGTATCGGGCCATCGTACACCCTGCTCGGGGGTCACCAGTCAAAAGCCCGACGATCAGTGGCTGTCCTTGCGCATTCTCTCGAACTGGTGAGTGTTCTATGCCAACACGTACCTACAGTAACTATTATCTGTTTGACCCTACATTTTTGAGTATGACGCGAATTCAACAAGTTGGTGCACTCGCGTTTGCGCTCGTACTCATCACGAGTATGGGCGTTGCGGCCGTTGGGACCTCCACGACGTTCGACTCGTCGCCCGACGATCCAATGGGTGCCCACGAAGCAGATGAAGTGTACGTCCTCGATGACGGTGACGCCGTCCTCGTTTACGAAGAAAGCCACGAAGACGACCCTGACGCCGATGCCGTCGCCGGTGAGTTTGGCATCGAAACCCAGGCTGGATTGATGCACACACTCTACAGTGCTGACTTCAGTGAGATGGACGACGAAGACGACCCTGGCGTCACCGGTGATATGACGATGTTCATGACGCCGGAGATGATCGGGAGCTCCGGTGACTTCACGTTCAGCGACGAGGATGACGAGTTCGACGAGTTCGATGCAAGCGTCGACGTCGAGCAATCACCGGACGACTCCTACGCCGATATGAGCCTCTCGACGGTTATCGAGGAGGAGAACTTCGTCGAAGAAGAGACCGTTTACGAGGTCGACGCCTCGAGTGAAACGACGGCAACGAGTCTGAGCACGACCGGTTCGATGACGATCGAATCGGCCGAGGAGACTGAGGTCGAGATGGACGAGTCCATGTCCGTGACGCTCACACAGGACGGTGACACCTACGATCTTTCGGTCGACGAAACACGAACCGTCACCGATCACACCGCCCCCGAGTGGGAGACTGAAGCAGACGCCCAGGAAGCCCTCGAGCGGGAATACCAGGCTATCGCGATGAACCTCGGCGGTGACTTCGATCTCTCACTCGAGGCCCACGACTTCGACGACGCGACTAACGAAGTCGACCTCGAGTACGAGGTGACCTTCGACGGCGTTCAGGACCAACTCGCGGAAATGATCGCGATGGAACTCCAGCAGGACCCTGAACTCCAGCTCGATCCGGATGAGGCACAAGCAATGGCTGACCGTCTGGTCTCACTCGAGATCGAGGAGGCACACGTCTCCGCTGAGATGACCGGCAGCGATGTCGACGCCGAGTGGAACGTCGAACTCGACAACTACGACGAAGTCGTCTTGGGAGTCGTCGAAATCGCCGAAGCGATCGACGAAGTCGACGACGAGATGGCCGACCAGTTCGACGAAGTGCGCGACATGCTCGAGGCACAGGCGGACGCTGACCTCGTCCAGACGAACGAGTTCGAACTGGCAATGACCGAGCGACCGGAAGAGACCGAACTCGACATGGCGTACAGCGCCGACGCCGACAACTGGGCTGCGTACGTCGACGAGCTGGAAGACCGTGGTGTCGACCAGTTTGCCGCCGACGTCCAGTTCGATCTCGACGCCGAAACCGACGGCGACGAACTGACGCTCTCGTACGACTACGAGTCCAGTGAGGAAGCGATGCTCGAGCGCGCACTCGAGGAGATGGAGACGGTGATCGAGCAGGATCCGATGGTCGATGACGAGATGGCCGAGCCGATCGAGCAGTTCCGTAACGCCGAGTTCGAACTCGCCCGGACGGATATGGAGATCACCGAGGAGTCCGTGGAGTTCGAGGCGGCCATGTCGTTCGATGATATGACCGAACTCGAGGGCGTGCCGTTCGAGACTGACGACGGCCTCACGGTCACGTCGATCCACGCCGAAACGGACGACGCGACGACGACGATGTACCTCACCGTCGAGGACTACGTCAGCGAAGACGCTGACGAGGACGAGGTTCGTGAACACGAAACTGCCGGTGACGAGACGGAGATTCACATCGACGACTGGGACCGCGAGTTCCCATCGATCGACGAGGATGCCGTCGAGTCCTACTTAGAGGAAGCGACTGCGGACGATGACGACAGCTCGCTCCTCGTCATCGCTGGGGCCGCTGTCGGCGGAATTGCTGTCCTCGGTGGGCTGTTTATCGCCTACCGAAAACTCGGCTAAAGACGTTCCTTTTTCACCGTTCGATTCGGTTTCGGCTCGATCCCTCGAGTGGCTTCGCTACCGAGTCTCGACCAGCGAACGAAACCGGACGGTTTCATCGAGGGTGTTCAGGATGGCAACCGTTCGGTGCTGATCGGGGACGGTCGGGAAGTGGGCCCCGGGATTGAGGATCGTCGTTCGCCCGACCTCCTCGAGGCGACGTTCGTGATGGTGGCCGTGACAGACGACGTCGTAGGTTTCGCTTTCGGCGAGTGCTCGAACCTCTTCGAGGGATTCACCGTGAAGGGCGGCGATCGAGAGGCCGTCGAAGGTGAGATCGGCAAACCGACCGTGGAGTTCGCTTTCGCCGCCGAGATCGGCGAACGCGCTAGCGAGTCCGAGCCGTTCGCCGTCGTTGTTGCCCAGGACGCCGTGGACCTCGAACCGATCGAAGGCGGCGAGCAGCGGTGGGGCAACGAAGTCGCCACAGTGAACGATGACTTCGACGCCTTCCTCGGCGAAGACGCTGGCAGCGGCTTCGGCGGCCTCGACGTTGTCGTGCGTGTCGGCGATAATACCAAGGTGCATACTCGAGGTGGCTGTCGGGAACTATATCAAGGTTCGGGGGCGGACCCCTATCCAAGCAGGGCGATCACCACGAGCAGGGTGGCAACAGAGGCCACGGTCGTCGCGAAGACGTTCACCGAGGCGAACGGTGCGTCCCCACCGAGTTCGCTCGAGAACACGTACGTCGAGACGGCGGTAGGCATCGCGAGCATCACGACGGCGGCGGTGAAGGTATCACCGTCGGCACCCAACGCGGTGAACACGCCCCACGCGATAGCGGGCATACACGCCATTTTGAGTACCGTGACCGCGCCGGTCGTTCGGAGGTCGAGGCTGGGGAGGTCGACCTCGAGTGAGGCCCCGACACAGAGCACGGCGAGCGGGAGGGCGAAGCCGGCGAGGACGTCGAGGCCGGCGACGGCCGTCGCGTGGACCGGTACCCCTGCGGTGCCGACGATCATGCCAGCGAGGAGAGCGAGCAAGACCGGATTGCTCACCAGCCGTCGAACCTGCTGACGAACGGATGTCTCGGTGCCGTTGACGACGACCAGAATGGCGACGGTGAGCGGGACCTGGATCAGGGCCCCGATTCCGAGGATGACACTCGCGATTGCGGTCACGCTGTCGTCGAAGGTGGCGGCGATCAGCGGGACACCGAGGTAGCCCAGGTTGGCGTGATACGACTGGACGATGGCGACGCTTCGACGCTCCTTCGAGACGAGGTGACGGTGCGTGAGTGAGGCAACACCTGCGGTGAGCACGAGGACGGTGGCGACGCCGGCCAGGAGCGTCGCCGAGACGATCGAGCCGATGGCCTGGTCGTAGGTCGCCACGAACAGGAGTGCGGGGAGGGCGACGTAGTAGGCGATCGCGTTCAGCGTGGCCGTTCGAGGGCCAGTGAGGACGCCGCTCGTCCGCAGGCCCGTGCCGACGAGCAACAGGGCCAAAAGCGCGAGCAGTCGAAGGAGGACGTCCATACTGCTTCGGAGCCGACTCGAGCATTTGATCGTTCGGTTTCGGTCGGGAGCACCAGAACGGACAAGGCTTTAACGGCGTCGCCGCGTATTTTCGTCAAATGGTACTCGACGATCTCGGAAGCTCCCTCCGAGGCACCCTCGACAAACTCCGCGGGAAATCCCGTATCTCCGAGGAGGACGTCGAGGAGGTCGTCAAGGAGATCCAGCGGTCGTTGCTGTCGGCCGACGTGGACGTCTCCCTCGTGATGGAGCTCTCAGATAGCATCAAGAGCCGTTCACTCGAGGAAGAGCCACCCGCAGGCACACCGGCGCGGGATTTCGTTCTCCGTATCGTCTACGAGGAACTCGTCGACCTCATCGGTGAGTCCACGGAACTCCCCCTCGAGGAACAAACGATTCTCCTGGCGGGACTCCAGGGGTCGGGGAAGACGACGACCTCCGCGAAGATGGCCTGGTGGTTCTCGACGAAGGGACTCAGGCCGGCAGTGATCCAGACCGACACCTTCCGTCCGGGCGCGTACGACCAGGCGAAAGAGATGTGTCGCCGTGCCGAAGTCGACTTTTATGGCGATCCCGACTGTGAGGACCCGGTCCAGATCGCCCGTGAGGGCCTCGAAGCGACGAGCGAGGCCGACGTCCACATCGTCGACACCGCTGGTCGACACGCTCTCGAGGAGGACTTGATCGACGAAATCGAGGACATCGAGGACGTCGTCGACCCTGACGTCGGGTTGTTGGTGCTCGACGCGGCCATCGGGCAGGGGGCGAAAGACCAGGCCCAACAGTTCGACGAATCGGTCGGCATCGACGGCGTCGTGATCACGAAACTCGACGGGACGGCAAAAGGTGGTGGGGCACTCACTGCCGTCGATCAGACGGATTCCTCGATCGCGTTCCTGGGCACCGGCGAGGAGGTCCAGGATATCGAACGGTTCGAACCGAACGGGTTCATCTCCCGACTGCTCGGCATGGGCGACCTCGCACAACTCGCCGAGCGCGTCGAGCGGGCGATGGAACAGACGGGTGTCGAGGAAGAGGACTGGGACCCCGAGGATATGCTCGAGGGACAGTTCACCCTCAAGGATATGCAAAAGCAAATGGAGGCGATGAACAACATGGGTCCACTCGATCAGGTCCTCGATATGATCCCTGGCTTCGGTGGGGGGATCAAAGATCAACTCCCCGACGACGCGATGGACGTCACCCAGGATCGGATGCGGACGTTCGAGGTCATTATGGACTCGATGACCGACGCCGAAATGGAGTACCCACGGGCGGTCGGCGCGAGCCAGATCCGACGGATTGCTCGCGGGTCCGGAACGGACGAAGAGAGCGTCAGGGAACTGCTCCAGCAGTACAAAATGATGGAAAAGACGCTCAAGCAGTTCCAGGGGATGGGGTCGGACAAGGAGATGCAGCGGATGATGCAACAGATGCAACAGCAAGGTGGCGGCATGGGCGGCGGCCCCTTCGGCTGAACAGGCAGTTCGTTCGTGCCCTCGAGCGGTCTTTTTACTCGGTTTCTCGCCTTCGAACCACCCTTGAGACACTGCTATCCTCGAGACTCGAGGCGGGTCCCCGAAAGGATTATCCGCGGCTCCGTCCTACCGCTGGGCAATGATTGTGCCTCGGGTACCGGGAGGTGAGTCGCCGTGGAGCTAATTATTACGGAGAAGGATAACGCGGCGAGACGCATCGCCGATATCCTCAGCGGTGGATCGGCGTCGGCGACACGCGAGAACGGCGTCAACGTCTACGAATGGGGCGGTAAACGGTGTGTCGGGCTGTCGGGCCACGTCGTGGGCGTCGACTTCCCACCGGAGTACTCTGACTGGCGAGACGTCGAGCCCGTCGAACTCGTCGATGCCCAGATCGAAAAGACCGCCACCCAGGAGAACATCGTCGGCACGCTTCGGATTCTCGCAAGACAGGCCGAACTCGTGACGATCGCGACGGACTACGATCGTGAAGGGGAACTCATCGGCAAGGAAGCCTACGAGATCGTCCGGGAGGTCAACGAAGACGTCCCGGTCAACCGCGTGCTGTTCTCCTCGATCACCGAGAACGAAGTCAAACGGGCGTTTGCCGACCCCGACGAGATCGATTTCGACCTCGCGGCCGCCGGCGAAGCTCGCCAGATCATCGACCTCGTCTGGGGGGCCGCGCTCACGCGATTTCTCTCGCTCTCATCGGGCCAACTCGGCAACGACTTCATCTCCGTCGGCCGGGTCCAGAGTCCGACCCTGAAGCTCATCGTCGACCGGGAACGGGAAATCGAGGCGTTCGACCCCGAATCGTACTGGGAGCTCTTCACTGACCTCTTCACGGCGGACGACGAGACCTTCGACGCTCAGTACTTCTACTACGACGAAGACGACAACGAGGCCGAACGCGTCTGGGAAGAAGCCGACGCCGAAGCCGCCTACGAGACGCTCTCGAGCACCGATCGGGCGACGGTCTCGAGCGTCAACGGTCGCCGACGGACGGACACTCCGCCGGAACCGTTCAACACCACACAGTTCATCCGGGCTGCGAGCGCGATTGGCTTCTCGGCCCAGCGGGCGATGTCGATCGCCGAGGACCTCTATACGGCAGGCTACATCACGTATCCGCGGACGGACAACACGGTCTATCCGGACGACCTCGAGGTCGAGACCCTGCTCGATTCGTTCGTCGGCCATCCCGTCCTCGGCGAGAGTGCCGAATCACTCCTCGAGGCCGACGAGGACCTCGTTCCGACCGAAGGCGACGAGGAGACGACCGACCACCCCCCGATTCATCCGACGGGCGAAATTCCGGCTCGCGGCGGCGACGTGAACGACGACGAGTGGAAGGTGTACGAGCTCGTCGTCAGGCGATTCTACGCGACGGTCGCGCAAGCGGCCGTCTGGGAGCACCTCAAAGTCATCGCCGACGCCGAGGGCTGTCTGCTCAAAGCAAACGGCAAACGGCTCGTCGAGCCCGGCTACCACGCGGTGTATCCGTACTTCAGCACCACTGAAAACTTCGTTCCAGCCGTCGAGGAAGGCGAGACGCTGCACCTTACAGACGTCGAACTCGAGGCCAAAGAGACCCAACCGCCACGACGGTACGGTCAATCTCGACTCATTGAGACCATGGAGTCGATGGGAATCGGGACCAAATCGACACGCCACAACACGCTCGAGAAGCTCTATGACCGTGGGTACATCGAGAGCGACCCACCGCGGCCGACTCAGTTGGCGATGGCCGTCGTCGACGCCGCCGAGCAGTACGCAGACCGGGTCGTCAGCGAGGAGATGACGGCCCAGCTCGAGGCCGATATGGACGCGATTGCCCGCGGCGATGCAACCCTCGATGACGTCACCGACGACTCACGGGAGATGCTCGAAACCGTGTTCGACCAGCTTGAGGCCTCCCGTGAGGAGGTTGGTGACCACTTGCGAAAATCCCTGAAAGCCGACAAGCGCCTGGGGCCGTGTCCAGAATGTGGCGAGGACCTCTTGGTTCGACGGAGCCGATACGGCTCGTACTTCATCGGCTGTGACGGCTATCCGGACTGTGAACACACCTTCCCGTTGCCCTCGACGGGCAAGCCACTCATCCTCGAGGAGGTCTGTGATGATCACGACCTCCACGAGGTAAAGATGCTCGCGGGCCGCCAGACGTTCGTCCACGGCTGTCCGTTATGTAAGGCCGAGGCCGCCGGTGAAGGGCCCGTGCTCGGTCGGTGTCCCGACTGTGGCGACGAACACGACGGCGAACTCGCGGTCAAAACGCTCCAGAGTGGCTCACGGCTGGTCGGGTGTACGCGCTATCCCGACTGTGAGTATTCGCTTCCACTGCCACGACGCGGGGACATCGAAGTGACCGAGGCGATCTGTGACGACCACGAGCTTCCCGAACTCGTCATCCACAACGGCGACGAGCCCTGGGAACTGGGCTGTCCGATCTGTAATTACCAGGAGTTCCAGGCCAGAGAGGCCGAAAGCGGCTCCGCACTCGAGTCGATCGACGGGATCGGCGCCAAAACCGTGGAGAAACTGGCGGCAGCGGGGATCGATTCACTCGATGATCTGACCGATGCCGATCCGGAGACCGTGGCTGACTCAGTCGACGGCGTGAGTGCAGACCGGATCCGTTCCTGGCAGGCGAAAGCCTAGAGCGATTGGTTTGGAGACGCAGACGGGTAAGGAGTCCTCACTCGTCCTCGAGTGCGCAGGTACGTCTCGGCAGTCTGTTGGTGGCGGGAGAGCGTGGACGAAAGACGAGCGGGAGGTGGACCACTCGTTCCCGGGAAACGAGCGGCGATGTGGCGACGGGCCGGGACGACGCGCAGATGCCGGTCGTGACGTGAAAAGCGTCGGTAACCGGCATCTACACCTTGGTGAGCGAGTACATAAATACACAGCGGTCGGCGTGGACAGTATCTCGGCCACTCACAACCGGCGGTCCCGGAGCGGTGGGAACGTCTCACGCGTCTCCTCGACGACGGCCGGATCGATCTCCGTGATCACCATCGCTGGGTCGTCACGGCTCGAGGCGAGGATCGTTCCCCAGGGGTCGTACACCGTCGAGTGTCCAAGTAGGGTGGCGTCGTCGAACGTTCCGGTTCCGTTGATCGTTGCGAGGTAACACTGGTTCTCGATGGCCCGAGCCTTCGAAAGGGTCTGCCAGTGCTCGAGGCGGGGATACGGCCAGGCGCTTGGGACGAGGAGCAGGTCAGCGCCCTGGTCGATGAGCCGACGATAGAGTTCGGGAAAGCGCAGGTCATAGCAGGTACTGACGCCAATGGTGAAGCCACACAGGTCCGTCGTCTCGGTCCGTTCACCCGGGACCAACAGCTCCGTTTCCGCCGAGCCGTAGCCAAAGAGGTGGTGTTTCCGAAAGACGAGTTCGATCGATCCAGCCGAGGATATGAGCGCGGTCGTGTTCGCGTACCCTGCTTCGGCCGGCGTCTCGTCCGTCTCAGTTGCAGCGAGGTCTTCGACGAAACTGCCAGCCAACACGGCGATATCGTTGGCCGCTGCGGTCTCCCGTAGCGCGGTGATCGTCGCTCCCTCGAGCGGTTCCGCCGACTCCTCGTAGACGTCGAACGCGAAGTATCCCACGGTGAAGAGTTCGGGGAGACAGACGAGGTCGGCCCCACGCCCGGCTGCCGTCTCGATTGCCCGACGGGCGGCTGCCAGATTCTGCTCGGGCTCGCGTGGTTCGATCTCGAGTTGCGCCAGTGCCAACGTGACTGCGTCCGATGTGGGTGTCAGCGAGGGAGTCATGCGTTTCGAATATCGCGGTCGAGTTCGCGTTTGAGATTGTCGAGTTCACCGTCGAGGTTACGTTTAAAAAACCGTTCGACACCTGGGACGTGGCCGTCGACGACGAACGTATTCTCGAGCCGGGTACCGGCTTCGGTGGGAACGATCTGGTGTTCACCCCGAACGTCGAGCAGTTTCGAGCGGCCCACGAACTCGACGTACTCGGGTGGGTTTCGAATGATGTCTTCGGTTTCGATACGCACCGTTTTCGTCACGAGAGGCAACGGGAGTTTGACGTGCCACGTCGCGACGCGTCCGTCCGGATCAGCCGTCGTATAGTCGGTCACCACGCTGATCGACCGAGCGCGCTTTTCTGGATCGGCAATAAACGCCCAGACGCGCTCCGGCGTGGCCTGTACGTCAAACGATCGTTCGACCCGGACAGTCATATCTGTCTCTCCGTGGCTGCACGGTAAAAAGACGGCGTATTGGGGCAGTCTGTGACGTACGTTTACCTCGGAACGAGCGACTGTTAGCTCATCGTCACTTTCCAGGTCGTCGACCGCGCGCGCCCCCACTTTTCGATGTCGATGTCCTCGGTTTTCTCAGCCAAATGGGGCAGGCGAACGCCGACCTGTTTCGCCGAGAGGTCGATGGCTTTCGCGATGTTCTTGGCTCTGAAGTACTGCTCGCCACGAGAGGCACTCTCGCGGAGGTACGAGAGAATTCGCTGTTCTTCATCGGAGTACTCCGTCATCGTGGTCAGCAAAACGTACGACCTCGGTCGTCTTAACTGTTCGTCAGTCCGCGTAGACGTGCATCCCGATGATCGCGACTGCCCCGAAGATCAGCGCCGCGGCGAATCCCCAGGCAGCCTCGAGTTCCGGTGCGGCAATCAACATGACGAGCGCCCCGAGGAGGGCAACGGCACCAAACGCCAGCGCAACCCCGATCCCCTTGTCAGTCGAGTGAGCGTATTCTGCCATACTGGCGATTTTGAGCGGCGGTCTCTTAATTGCACCCCTTCGTCCCCGACCGAGAGGTTTACCTTCCGACCGGGGAACGCTTCGACAGGTATGACGCTCCCCGTCGTCAAATCCCTCCTCTTTGGACGTACGTTTCGGCTGGTTGTGACCGTCGTTTTCGTGCTCGTGGTCGCCATCGGTAGTGCGGTTGCGGCCGGCGTCATCGGTATTCCCTCCCTCGAGTCGATCGACAACGAGTTCGGTGACGTCGACGAAGAGCAAACCGAAATCCTGACCGAGATGAGCGTCGACAACCCCAACCCGATCGGCGTGGCATCGGCTGACGTCGATGCGACGTACGTGGTTTCGGTGAACGACGTCGAGATGGCCGACGGTGGAGGGACGGGCATCGCCCTCGAGCCAGGTCTGGCTACCGAATCGTTCCGCACCCAGATGCAAAACGATCGCATTCCGGAGTGGTGGGTGACGCACATCGAGAACGACGAACGAACGACGGTCGATATCGACGCGACGGTCTCGAGTGGCGCTCTCGATCGCTCGACGGAGATCAGTGAGCAGGAGACGGTCGAAACGGATCTCATGGCCGAGTTCAACTCCGATGAAACGCGGCCAGTCGATGCCGATCACGTGCTCGTGGATGATCCGTTCCTCTACGTCAACAGGACGGAGGGCGAGTGGGGTGACGTTGACGATGACCACACCGAAATCGACCTTCGGTTCGACATCTACAATCCACAGGTGTACACCGTACCAATGACCCAACTCGGCTATGACATTTCGATGAATCAGGTCGCGATCGGCGAGGGGGAAAGCGACCGTGAGCACGTTCTTCCGCCCGGTGAGACCACGACGGTCGAGACGACGACCCGCATCCAAAACGACAATCTCGACGTGTGGTGGCCAACGCACATCGAAAACGACGAGGTCTCCGAGCTGGTGATCGAGTTTAGCGGCGAGTTCGAAGTCGTCGACGGCACGGTTATCCAGGTTCCACTCGAGGGACTCGACTACGAGGATACGATCGAGACGGACATCTGGGGGAACGAGGACCAAGATCGGGACCAGGGCCAGGGCGAGAGTGCAGGAGATGATGGGTCAGAGGATGATGGGACGAGCGACGGGACCGACGATGGTGATGACACTTCAAACGAGGCTGGTGACGACGAAAGCGATGATGGTGCGCTCCCGCTCGATCTGTAGGCTTTGAAAGCCATCTCGTGGGCATCGTGCGCTCCGTATGGAACTCGGGGGTTATCACCGCTCGAGGACGTCCGATCTGTCTGGGCCCAGAACCGTCCCAGCCGACACCATTAGCGCTCGTGGAGAACGGTCATCGGTCCTGATAGATGAAAGGTTCATGCTGTTGGATGTGGGGACGATTTGTATGCGACGACGCGACTATCTGGCTGGTGCAACCGGTGCGATCGGCCTCGCAGTACTGAGTGGGACCTCGGCAGCCGACACCACGACCCCACGGTTTCACGTCATGGGTGATGGCCTCGGCGTCTCGATCAATCGAACGAACGCCCCGGTACAGGCCGGGGAGCGCCTCGAGGTCATGTACAGTGTCGGCAGTGGTACCGAACCGACGCGAGATGTGGTCAGACTGTTGGCGGGCGACGAAATCGTTGCGGCTGAAACGTGGGACCTCGTGGCGGAGGCAACGGTGACAGACGCGCTTCAATATCCGACGTTTCGGACCAATCAGGACGTCACGTTCGACGTGACACTGATGACCCATCGTGATCAGGATTCGACGACGGTGACTGTCGAGGCAAGCGAGTAAGTACCCGACCGGCTTTGTTGAAATTCTCGGTAGATGATAAGATTCAACTGCTGAATACACAGCGCGTATCTTGTACAGCGGTTATTCAGATAGCAGCCATCGAATTCGTTAGTACAGAATATCGAAGCTACTGTCGTTTCAGACGGAGGATAGTGAGATCCCAGTCTGGTTTAGATTCATCATTGTGGAGAAGTTCATACCCGCAATCGCTTACGGTCACCCCATTCTGATGTGCCTGGCGGACAAGTTCATCTAAGGATTCCTCTAATTCGGCCTTCGAACTTGGAGACCACTCACTCATTGCACAGACACGTAGCCGTCACTACAGACTGTAACTTCGCACCCGTTGTAGGAGAAGGTCACTTGGCCTTCCTTCCGACCAGTGGTCGGCGTACTGACGAAGAGTTGGTCCAAAGCATCGGGGTCAATTACTTCGTAGAGCGGGGGAGATAGTTCCAGAGGGTCAACGCCTATTTCTCCGGCTACTTTTTTAACGACTTTGTGACATACAGTATTGACGTTCGCTGTTACGGTATTTTGGTGAATCATTGCCCACTGTAGTCACTCACCCTTTTTAAACATATTGCTTTATTGATAATTTCCAGAGAGACTTAAGGCGGACTGGAAATTAGCCAGTGTCCCCCTCACTCGTAAACTCGTTCCCGAAGTGGTTGTACGGGTTTGTTTGTTCCTGTTTCATCATCTCCATTCGTTCAATATCGACACCGAGAGAGTCCAAAGCTTCAAGGGACTCCTCTATGTCCTCCGACGTGCGGCCCACTACCTCCAGTGACAGATTTTCGTTGTTAGTCAATAGCTCACGAACACTTACGATACCAGATACCTCCATAATCTCGTCCAGTATCTTCTCTCGGTCCGCGAGGGGGACTGTCGCAGTTATTAGGAGGTGGTGACCTAACCCCGTTTCACTGTACTTGATGATTGGGTGATAACCGATAATGACGCCGCGCTCCTCAAGACTGTTGATTCGATTAGCGACCGTACTGGACGAAACACCGACTTGCTCAGCCATGTCCTCGGTAGTGTTACGTCGGGCGTTCTCCTGGAGGAGATACAGTATGGCTTTATCCACATTGTCGAGTTCCTTGGAAACCATCAGTAGACTGTAGGGGTCGAAACCGGAAGTGGCTTTCCGGGGCAAACAACACACGCTGACCGCGCCGGTTGTTGCCGCGTGGTTATAGTCAATATTGAATAATACATCTATTACGAATAAACCGACCTGGACGATCGGAATACGGTGGAGACGAGCTTCGAGATACACACGTATAGTGAGCGGATGGTTCATCACTTTTGCCGAGAAACAAACAGAGCCGTCGTGCTGCACTAATACTCTGTATTCATCACGACGAGCGAAAAGTATCACCGCTTGAGGATTTCAACAAGGCCACCCGACCCTAGCTCGAGCAACCACTGGGTTTTTGGACCTCCACCGGGTCCTCTCGGCTATGACACTCGATCCGGTCCACTACGACGGGATCGCCCGTCTCGCCCGACGGATCGATCACGGGGCAGACGATCGCGACCACCGGGCGTTCGCCGACACCGTCTGGAACGACTTTCTCGACCCGCTCGTCCACGATGGGCGTGTCGTCCTCGAGCCCGTCGGCGACGTCTCGAAACACCTGGTCCCGCTCGAGGACGTTGCTCTCTGTGACCCCCCGTTTCCGACCGTCCACGGCCTCGATGCGGGCACGATCAACCCCACGATGTTCAAAAACGGGCTCATCATCGATATCGCCCAGGCTGCGATGAGCGCCACCCCATCGGACCTCGACATCCACCGGGCTCGGACCGTCGTCGCGACGGTTCACTCGAACGATCCGACAGCACACGTCCAAGAGGGCTGGGATCGGTTCGACGAGCGGTACAGTCGCTCACGTGCCGTCAAAATCCCGCCACTCCCCCGGTTCGCCGAGGGCGTCGTCCACGCCATCGCGCTCTACCTCGCCGAGAGCGAACACGCCCTCGAACACGCCGAAGACGTGACCGATTTACTCGTTCTCGACGGACCGCTCTATCCGCGTGGGCTCTTGCGCTGGTCGGATCAACACCCCGACCTGGCGACGTTTCTCGAGGAGGAAACACAGCCAACGGAGGTGCTCGAGAACTACGTCCGCCTCGTGGAGACGTTCGTCGAACGGGAGGTCCCGCTCGTGGGGTTCGTCAAAAACCCGGCGACTCGCGTCATTACGCGAACGGTGAAAGCGAAAGGCGCTGACGCTCCCTGGGGTGACGATTCGGCGTTTTTCACCCGCATTCTCGAGCGAGGGGAGTACGTCGACGACATCAACGGCGATCGGTGGGAGCGCGATACCGATCACCTGACCCACACCTGTTGGTTCCGCTCTCGTGGTGGCGTCGATCACCCGCTATCGATCGACGGCGACGCGTTGGGTGTCGAACGGCGACTCGAGCGCGAGGCCTACGAAGTGACGTTTTTCGTCATCTACGATCCTCGAGACGATCTCGTCTATCGGGTGGAAGCACCCTACGCGTTCGTGCGGGATGCGGGGCTCCGGAAGCGACTGACCCGACACCTGCTCCAGGAGGTGGCGGTTGCACACGGTCCCCCACAGGCCATCGAAAAGGCCGACGAACTCGCACGGATCAGCGCCACGGAGAAACAGTCACTCCAGACGGCACTCGAGGACCAATTCGAGACGGTCACCAGACGCAATTACAACGATAAGCGGTGGGGAGACGAGTACTAGTCGGCGTCGCCCTCTATCGTCCCGTCTTCGGTGGCGGGGATTTCGCCTTTTTCAACGGTGAACTCGACGCGGTCGGGGTCGACGCCGATCCTGGCGAACTGTGTCTTGATGTGACTCTTCGCCGCCTCGAGTGCCCGCTCCCGTGTGTCGAATCCACGCGGCATCGGTGTGTCGAACGCGACGTTGATGGCCTCGTCGTCGACACGTTGGACGGTCCCGCCGCTTTCGACCTCGTAGAACTCATCACAGATCCAGATATACGGGGCGTCCTCGTCCGGCGCACCGCGAAAGGTTGGGGCGTCTTCGCCCCGTTCGTAGAGCGTCCCGGTCAATTCCGTACCGCCGGCACGACCGCGTACGAATAACATGTCCATCTATAGGTTCTCGAAACGGAAAAAGCGGCGGGTGACCCACGACAGCTCTTTCATACATCTGGAGCTCTCAACCCGCTTTGTGTCCCAATTGCCCCTCCACATCCGCTTCCTCGAGCCGAGAACAGGTGAAAGACAGTGCACGTGCGCTGTCCCGTGGCGCGTCTGGAGTCTATCAATAGCAATTCGGAGGGATCCATACACCTGGGAAAAAATATTCGCAACAATTGAAAAGGTATTAGTGGCTTGTTTCGCAGGTGCAATGCATGGTTACTCATCCAGATCGTAACTCAGAGCACGAGTCTCAGGCGGTCGACCGCAGCCGTCGCCGGTTTCTCGGTGCAACCGCCGCTGGCTCACTTGCCGCCATGGTGCCAGCGAGTGCGGGCGTCGTTGCGAGCGACGGCGATGACACGATTACCATCGTTCACGACACCCACTTCCACGGCCGATTCCGTGATGCTGAACAGGACGACTTGAATATCGCCCGGTACTACACTGTCGTCCAGGACGTTCTCGAGGACGCCGAAAACGCTCTCTTCCTTGGCAATGGTGACGACATCGCACCCTCGCTGCTCGGGCTCGAGTACGAAGGCAAACACATGATCGAGGCGCTGAACTACATGGATATCGACGCGGTCGGCGTCGGCAATCACGAGTACGACTTCGGCCCCGACGTCGCCGAAGCGCGCTTCGAAGAGAGTGAGTTCCCGTGGGTCGTCGCGAACCTGCTCACCGACGAGGACGAGCCCGTGCCCGGAACCGAACGCTGGACCACCCTCGAGGTTGGCGATCTCACCGTCGGTGTATTCGGGTTGGTTTCGGAGAACTTCAAGCGCCTCACCGATTATCCCGAGGAGTGGCAGGTGCTTGGCTACGTCGAGGGCTCACAGGAAGCGGTCGACGCCTTGCGTGAAGAGGAAGGCGCAGATGTCGTGGTCTGTGCCTCTCACGTAAGCAGCGGCGTTCACTTTACGATCGCGAGCGAGGTGGAGGGCCTCGACGCCATCGTCGGTTCACACTCGGGTGTGGTCTTCGACGAGCCACAGGTGGAAGACGGGACGATCATTAGCGAGTTCGGCGACGAGTTCGACCACGTTGGATCGATTACGATCGACAGCGATGGCGACCTCGTGGACTGGCAACGAACCGACCTGTTGCCTGACGGCTGGGATCCTAATGAGGAAGAAGAAGAGTACGACGAAATCACGAGCCAGTACGTCTCGGATATCGAGGCGGACGACGGCCTGATGGAACTCTATGAGGAGTGGCAAATCCCACTCGACGAGGAACTCGACCAGCCGTTCTTTACGAGCGAGACCGACCTCAACGGGTCGTTCGATAACTACGCCATCGAGACTGGCTTCGGGAACCTGATTACGGACGCCATGCTCGAGATCGGTGAGGAAGCCGGCGTCGAGATCGACATCGCGGCCCAAAACGGCGGCGGCATTCGCGGTGGCGAGTACGAAGCCGGTGAGATCCCCGGTTCGGCCGTCATGGAAACGCTTCCGTTCCCCAACCTAATCGACGTCCTCGAGGTCACGGGCCAGGAACTGATCGACTTCCTCGGTGATCAACAACGGGCACATCCGAGCGATCAGTTCGGAACCCAGCCAGCCATTCAGGTGTCCGGTATCTCGTATGAGTGGTGGGGTCACACCGACGACAGCACCATCACCGACGACTGGGAGCAGTACGACGCCTTCGGAGACGGTATCTCTGCGGTGAAAAACGTCTTCGTCAACGGCGAACCGGTCGATCCCGACGAAACGTACGTCATGGCGACGAACGACTACTTCCGGGAGAACGAGTTCGGCATCGATGACGACGACCTCGAGTTCCAGTCGAACGCCACGATGGGTGCGTTCGTCCTGGACGTCCTCGAGGAGTGGGGCGAAGTCGCCCCCGAACGCGAACACCGCATGATCCGTGTCGACGAGGACGTTGGTGACGCAAGCGTCGAAGACGCTGGTGACGAGGTTCATCTCTCGTTTGCGTTCCCTGAAAGCGGAACCGAAGTGCTCGAGGACTCCTTCCGGGCCGTCATCCGGACGGGCGACGAACTCGAGGCCACCGGTGTCGACGCGAACGACGACACCGTGACCGTTTCGTTCGACGCCGATGCCCTCGAGGAACTGGCCTCGAGCGTCGACGAGCCGGTGCTCCGGGTGTTCGGTGGCTACGAGAGCGACGACGACTTCTGGGACTACGACTTCGACATCCCCACCTCGGACGGTTACGATCACCTCAAACTGCGTTCCGGTGTCGACGACGCGGCCGTGCTCGAGGCGTTGAGTGATGAGGGCGACGACGACGATGATGACCATGATGACGCTGACGACGATGCTGACGACCACGCTGATGATGCAGACGACGGGGTTGCAGACGATACCGACGTTGCGGGTGACGACGGCTCGCCCGGGTTCGGTCCGCTCGCTGCTCTCGCCGGGGCTGGCGGTGGCGCGTATCTCTACTCACGCGTGAAAAGTGACGACACCGACGAAGAGCACGTCTAAGCCTCCTCCTCGTCTTCCGTTCGTCCCACTCGAGACCGACACTACGATTTTCACTCACTTGGAAACGTTATTGCGGCAACGAATACTGTCACAGAAACTATTTTCAAGACAGCCTCCTGGCTCACGACCGTGACACGAAAAGACACACGCTTCGATATTACTGAGTCATCAGAGAACGCGATTGGGACCCACCGACGACGGTTTCTCGGCGCAGCGGCAGGCGGGCTCTCGATGGCCGCCCTCGGACTTGGATCGAGTACGGCAGGCGCTGAAGCCGACGAAACACTGACTATCATCCACGACACCCACTTCCATGGTCGCCTCGAGGACGATGTCGCGACCATTGCTGAATACTGGGCGTTGATTCAGCACCTTCAGGACGAACACGAGAACGCGATTTTTGTGGGAGCGGGTGACGAGTTCTCGCCGTCGGTCGAAGGTTCGTTTTTCGAAGGCGAACACATCGTCGAGGCACTCAATATCATGGACCCAGCGGGTGTGGCCGTTGGCAATCACGAAAACGACTTCGGTGAGGACGTCGCCGAAGAACGGTTCGCCGCGAGTGAGTTCCCCTGGCTCGCGACGAATATGGCGACTGAAGACGGCGAGCCCTATCCCGAAACGGAACACTACGTCACCACGGAGGTCGGGGGACTCACCGTCGGTGTCATTGGCTTCGTGCCGGACGGCTTTTCGTTCGACGGGGCCGAATCACTCGATCTGATCGAGTCGACACAGGACGCCGTCGACACCCTGCGAGAGGAGGAAGGTGCGGACCTCGTGGTTGCTGGCTCACACCTCGGTGGCGTCTCGCCAAAACTCGAGGTCGCCGAGGCAGTCGACGGGCTCGATGCGATCGTCGGCGACCACTATGCGACGATCGAGGACGAGCCTCGGGAGGAAAGCGGGACAGTCATCAGCGTTGCCGGTGACGAGTTCGATCATCTCGCCTACCTGACCCTCGACAGCGACGGGGAACTGCTCGAGCACGAACTGATCTCCCTCGAGGAGTACAAAGAAGCGGAGGGGATCGAACCAGATGCGGAAATGCAAGAACTGTACGAGGAGTATACCTCGATCATTGACGAGGAACTCGACCAGGAGATCGCCTACGCAGGGGTCGATCTCGATGCCCGATTCGACTCGAGTTACAACCAGGAAAACGAGTACGGGAACCTGGTGACTGAAGCGATGGCTCACGGGACTGATTCCGATGTGGCGATCATGAACGCCGGTGGAATTCGATCGAACCGCATCTACGAGGCCGGTCCGATTACGGCCGGCGAACTCGTCGACACACTCCCGTTCCCGGACCCCGTTATCCGGGCGGAGGTGACTGGTGACGAACTCGAGGGGATGTTGCTCGACCGGGTATCGACCTTGCCGGAGGCGAACTTCGGTGCCCAACAGCAGATTCAGGTCCACAATATCCACTACGACTGGACCGGCATCGAAGATCGGGCGGTCGAGAACGTCCACGTCGGTGGCGAGCCACTCGATCCGGACGCGACGTACTCGGCGGCGCTCACGAACGTCATGGCGAGCATCTTAGCCGGAATACGGGGAGAAGCAGAGGCCGAAGACCAGGGTGAGTTGACCGACAGTCCGGGCAACCTTCTGCTCGAACACGTCGAAGACCTGGGCTACCTCGAACCCGAACTCCACAACCGGATTCACCGTTTCGACGAGGACGTTGGCGAGCCGACGGGCATCGATCACGGCGACCAGCAGGTAACCCTCGAGTACCCGGTGCCGGAACACAGCCTGGGTACTCACGAGTCGACGTTTTACGCGGTGAATCAACACGGCGTTCGTATCGAGGCGACGGCCGTCGACGAGCGCGACGATGCGGTCAGTGTCGGGTTCCCATCAGGGGCCTTCGAAACCCTCGCTACTGGCGTCGAGGAACCGACCGTTCGCGTCTTCGGTGGGTTCGACCCCGACGACAGCGACGATGGGTACGCACTCGAGCGGGACGGAGACCTCCTCGAGTTGCCGGTTGCCGCTCGCTTCGATTACTTCGTGCTCCGGGGAGACGTGCCTGTCGACGAACTCGAGCTCGAGGCCCTCGAAGCGTCTAGGGATGAAACGGACGAAACGAACGATGACGACGGCGATGGGTCAGACGACGAGAGTGATGGTGAGGACACCGTGACCGAAGACGACGTCGGAGACGACACCGCTGTCGACGATGACGACGGCTCACCTGGCTTCGGTCCGCTCGCCGCTCTCGCCGGGGCTGGCGGTGGCGCGTATCTCTACTCACGCGTGAAAGGCGATGTGAACGAGGAACAGGACGGATAGTCGGGAGGGACAGGTTCTACTTCTTCGTCGTTTAGCACTACTCAGGCTGGTGTTGGTGGCAGTCGTACGTTTTCGAACCAGAAATCCTCGAGCGTACTGACGAGTTCATCGAACGCGGCTGGACTCGTGGGTTTGGTCAGATACGCATTGGCAGCTCGGTTGTAACTTCGTCTCACATCCTGCTTATCCCCCGAACTCGTGAGGATCAAGACGGGGACTCTGGCAAGATCGGAATGGGACCTAATGGCATCGAGGACGGCAAATCCATCCATTCCGGGCAAGTTCAGGTCCAACAGTACGAGCTGCGGAATAGCGACGTCCGGGTCCTCGAGGCTGTTTTCGAGGATGGTCATCGCCTCGTTGCCGGTGTCAGCGAGTCGTAACGTAGGGTCGACGTCCGCTGAGTCGAACGCCTCTTGGACGAGCCGTGCATCTCCCGGGTTGTCTTCGACGAGTAACACACTTTCGACAGCCGTGTCGGATCCAGCACCAAACCCACCCCAGGTGGACGACGTTTGCTCCATGATTGGGTTATGAGACGCACTCCGGTAAGGCTCGTTCCTAAATGGCTTGGTCGTCAGCCATACCTGAAACACAAGCGGTATGGATCATCGCTCCTAGACACCGAATACGAATGGTTGGAGAGAGTTCGGGTCCTCGTCGATGGTTCCTTTCTCGAGGAGGAGCCGTTGGCGGAACCCTCCTGGTAGCGGGCTGTCTGAGTGGCAGTGATGATGAGGAGCAAGCAGATGAGGCTGATGACGACGAAGCGGCAGATGATGACGGCGAGATGGATGACCTCCTCGCGTTCCCCGAAGTCGAAGACCCCCCTGCGGCCGTCTATCGGCCAACCCACCGCGAGGAGATGCTCATGCTCGAGCCAGTCGAAGCCGGTGAGTACCGGTTCGGGCCGATGC
>PUKM01000011.1 GCA_003552325.1 Natrialbaceae archaeon
CTCTGGCTCGGGTGGCTCTGGGCCGGGTACTGGTGGTATCGGACACACTACCGACAGGCCGACTGGACACCCCGTGACGACATGGTCCAGCGGCTTCGAACGCACCGATGGGGGCAGTTTGGGATGGTCGTCGTGTGTCTATTCCTGACGATGGCGGTGTTCGCCCCGTCGCTCGGAACGACAACCGCCGAGGCGGACATCTACGCCCCGTTCTCACACACGATCGAGTACTTCGACGACTCGAGCGGTGAGGTGGAGACGATCACCGTCGGCGAAGCGAACCAGCAAACGCGGTCTGTCGGCTACGAAGCTGAGAACGTTGGCCCGTTGAGCTACGATCAGTTCGATCGGTTCCATCCGTTCGGCACGTTGACCGACGGAAAAGACCTGCTCACCTTCCTGGTTCACGGCGCTCGCGTCTCGTTGCTGATCGGTCTGTTGAGCGTTGGACTGAGTGCCGCGTTCGCCACGATGTTTGCCCTGATCTCCGCGTACTACCGTGGACTCGCCGACCTGGTGTTGGTCATCACGGGCGATACCATCATGGGCGTTCCACGGCTCCTGTTGCTCATCCTCCTGACCGTCCTCTTTGCGGAGACGTGGTTGGGGTCGATCTACGACGGGGGGGTTCTCCTGGCGGTCATCCTCGCGGGAACTGGCTGGCCCTATCTGTGGCGTTCGTTCCGTGGACCCACGTTACAGATTTCCGAAGAGGAGTGGGTCGACGCCGCACGAAGCTACGGCCAGACGCCGATCGGCATCATGCGATTGCATATGCTTCCCTATCTCGTTGGCTACCTCTTGATTTACAGCTCGCTCGTCCTCGGCGGCGTTATCCTCGCCATCGCCGGCCTGTCGTTTCTCGGGCTCGGGATCACCGCACCGACACCCGAGTGGGGACGCGCAGTGGACCTCGGCCGGGAGTACGTCGCCACGACGTCCTGGCATATCTCGTTGATCCCGGGCCTTCTCATCACGCTCGTGGTCACGGGGTTCAACGCACTCGGTGATGGGCTTCGTGACGCGATCGATCCCAAAGCGGATGGCGACATCGCGACCGATACGGAGAGTCAGTCTCGAGGTGGTGGTGTATGACCGACCCGATCCTGTCGATCGAGAACCTCCAAACGACCTTCCACACGGATAAGGAGACGATCAGAGCTGTGGACGGGGTTTCGTTTTCCGTCGGCCCCAAAGAGACGCTCGGAATCGTCGGCGAGAGTGGCTCCGGAAAGAGCGTGACCGCGCGGTCGATTCTCGGCCTGGTCGACGGTCCCGGTCGGGTACATCCGGACAGCTCGATCCGGTACCACGATCCGGCGTTCGTCCAACGGATTGCCCGACGCCATCCCGACGCTGTCCGATACCTCGAGGACGACCGAGACGACGGTGACGCGTACGTGTTCCTCGAGGATGCCTCGAAAACGGGCCAGGACCTCGAGGTCGCGTCGGGGTGGGTCGACCTCGTTCGGGCCCCCGAATCCGTCATCGAAGCGGCTCGCGGGAGTGAGATCGCGATGGTGTTTCAGGACGCTCTCTCGAGTCTCAACCCGGTATTCACGGTCGGGAACCAGCTCAAGGAGTTGCTTCGCATCCACCGAGGGGTGACTGGTGGGGAGGCGACGACTGTCGCCGCGGAGTTACTGGAGAGCGTGGGCATTCCCGATCCGAGACGACGGTTGAAGGAATTCCCCCACCAGTTCAGCGGCGGGATGCGTCAGCGGGCCGTGATCGCGATGGCACTCGCGTGCGATCCGACCGTGTTACTCTGTGACGAGCCGACGACCGCACTCGACGTCACGATCCAGGCGCAGATCATCGAACTGCTCGAGCGGCTCCAGCGTGAACGCGACCTTTCGATCGTGTTCATCACTCACGACATGGGTGTGATCGCCCAGATCGCCGATTCGGTCGCGGTAATGTACGCCGGAGAGATCGTCGAGCGAGCCCCGGTCGATGTGCTTTTCGAGTCACCAGCGCACCCATACACCAGCGGCCTCCTCGAGAGCATTCCCGGGCTCGCTCATGGCAGGGACCGGTTGCCGACTATCGAGGGGAGCGTTCCCACCCCGAACGAACCACCAGTCCAGTGTCGGTACGCACCCCGATGTCCCAAGGCGTTCGAACAGTGTCGGCGCGTCCACCCCCAATCGGTGCCGGTCGACGTGTCGCCGGAACAGGGGCTGGACTCACACTTCGGTGACGCAGAGGGGGTAAGTGGCGGGAGCGATCACGACGACCACCGCGTCTCGTGTCTGTTGTACCCAGAGTCACTCCCGGAAGCCGACCGACTCGAACTCCATAGAGCGAGAAGCGACGATCGGGCTGTGTCAGCAATCGAGACAGCAACCGGAGGGGAATCCGATGAGTGACGAACTGACGGCGACACCGAGAAACCAGCAGCGACAGACGCGTGATGACCTGGACACCTCGAGCGCTGACAGTGACCCACTCGTCGTCGTCGACGGCTTGCGAACGTACTACGAGAGTGACGCACTCATTGGGGGCTCGCCGGTCAAAGCCGTCGACGGTGTCTCTTTCGACATCGAACGCGGTGAGACGCTCGGTATCGTCGGCGAGAGCGGATGCGGGAAAACCACGCTCGGTCGCAGTATCCTCCGACTGGAAGAGCCCACTGAGGGGCGTGTCCTCTTCGACGGCACCGACTTGACGACACTCCAAGGGCGTCAGTTGCAGCAGTGGCGACAGCACGCCCAGATCGTGTTACAAAACCCGACGTCGAGTATCAACGAGCGAATGACGGTCGGTCGAATCGTTCGGGAGCCACTCGACGTTCACAACTGGCAATCACCATCGGAGCGTCGCGAACGCGTCTTCGACCTCCTCGAAACGGTCGGTCTCGAGTCCGAACACTACTACCGGTACCCACACCAGTTTTCGGGTGGCCAACGACAGCGTGTGGGCATCGCTCGTGCCCTCGCGTTACAACCGGAGTTCCTCGTCCTGGACGAACCCGTGAGCGCACTCGACGTGAGCGTGCAGGCGAAGATCCTCAACCTCTTGATGGATTTACAAGCGGAGTTCGATCTTACGTACTTGCTCATCGCCCACGACCTCAGCGTGGTTCGACACGTCTGTGATCGCGTCGGCGTGATGTACCTCGGCAAGATCATGGAACTCGGACCGACCGAAGACCTCTTTCAGTCTCCAGCAAACCCGTATACGCACTCGTTACTGTCGGCAATCCCGCAGCCTGATCCGTCGGCCGGCACGAACCGGATCACGCTTCGGGGTACCCCACCGAGTCCCCGACACCCGCCGACAGGATGTGTCTTCTCGACTCGCTGCCCCTTCAAAATCCGACCGGCGGAACACGACGACATCGGGGACCAGGAGTGGGAACGGATCGAGGCGTTCAGGGACATCTTGCGTGAACGCGATCAGGCTGACATCACGGTCGTCGAACGACTCAAGGGTCGACTCGGGTTGGAGACCCGATTCACCCCACTCGAGGAGGTCGTCTCGGAACTGTTCGAGGACGTTTCCTATGCCGCGCCGATCGAAGACGACCTCGAAGAGGCGACGACACTCGCTTGTGCCGGTGACATCTCCGAGGCCAGAGCAAGCCTCACCAGGGCGTTCGGCTCCGTCTGTGAAACGGACCGACCGACGCCCCACGC
>PUKM01000223.1 GCA_003552325.1 Natrialbaceae archaeon
ACCTCGCCCCCGAGCATCGTCGTTTTCCCCGGATAGTACGGGTAGACCGGGTCCGTCAGCAGGATCTCCTCGCCCGAACCGCGCTCGAGCGCTCGAGCCATCGCGAGATAGTTCGCCTCCCCGGCCCCGTTCGTGACCACGACCTGTTCGGTGTCGACGCCTCGTCTCGCGGCGATCTCCTCACGCAGTGGTCGGAGTCCGTCACTCGGTGGATACTGGAAGCGTGCTGGCTCGAGGTCGGCGTATTCACGAAGCCCCGCTCGGAGCGCATCCGGGGGTTCCCAGTCGGGGTTTCCACTGACCATGTCGATGACGTCGCCCTCGGCCCGGGCGGCGTAGCCCATCACGTGAAAGAAAAGCGGCGTCTCGTACTCGGCGTCCATACCTCCCCGTCTGGGGGCAATCGTGGTGGTTCTTTCGCCCCAATCGCAGTCGTGTTGTGGGTCGGGGCCACCGTGCACTGTCGGCGTCATATGCACCGGCCAGGGACCGTACACCTTTGAGGGTGAGCCGACTCACACTCACACATGGACGAGTCACCAGATACCGTTGACGTACATCCCGACCAGGCACTCGTCGAAGCCCTCGGTGACGCACTTAGGGACCGGGAAGAGCGGCTCGCGGTCGCCGAATCCTGCACCGGTGGTCTCCTCGGTGGCGCGCTTACGGCTGTTGCCGGCTCGAGTGAGTACTTCGACAGCGGGCACACGGTCTATGCCTACGACGCCAAACGCCGCCACCTCGGCGTCTCGCGGGAAGCGCTCGACGAACACGGAGCCGTCTCCGCCCCCGTCGCCCTCGAGATGGCTCGCGGCGTTCGGGACGTCGCCGACGTCGACTGGGGCGTCTCGGTGACGGGCGTCGCCGGACCGACCGGTGGGAGCGCGGAGACCCCGGTCGGAACCGTCTATATTGGCGTCGCCTACGCAGGGCCGTGGGGGTCACAGACCTCGTTCGGGGAGACGCGTCGGCAGACGTTCGAGGGAGATCGGCGAGACATCCGGGCACAAACCGTGACGGCTGCCCTCGAGTACCTGCTCGAGGCAGTACGGGATGGCCCATCGGAACGTCAGTGAAGGTATCGAAAACGAACGGCATCGTGTGGCGTGGCTCTCCTTCCATTGTACGCGCTTTTATGCGTCATGGCGGCGTAGATGGCCGTATGACAGTTCGTGAGACGCATTCGTTTCGCGGTATCTCCGAACGGCTGACCGTTCGGTACCTCGAGCGACTCGGGGGCGAGCGCGTCGGTGACGCCGCCGTGGCGGGAGACGGTTGGCGGGCCCAGTTCGAGTCAGCAACCGCCACCGTCGGGCCCACACTCACACTGACAGAAGTCACCGTTACGTTCGAGGGCGAGGCGGACGTTCTCGAGGAGTTGATCCCGGAATTCTCCCAGAAAGCCATGCGAGCAGGGGGTTGAGATGGTCGGTGAGCCGATCGATGGCGAGATTTTGCTCTTGACGGCGGCGAAAGCGAGTGTCCCCCCATCGCGTTTGCCGACACTGATCGAGCTGGTCCAGGACCACCTCGAAACTGATATCCGTCGGTTCAGGAAGACGAGGGAGTGCATCTTCGAAGACCCTGACCGGGTCGCCTTCTTGACCGAAGACGGCTTCTGGGAGACGGTGGGTGCCGACCTCGAGTTAACGGATCGTGAAATCGACGCCGTCCGTCGTGCACACACCGAGCAGCTCCGCCGGATCGGCCGGCAGACTGAACGCCACGACGAGTTCGAAACGGCCCTCGAGATCCGGGATCCGATCTTCATTTCGGTCTCGAGCGGGGCGGGCGACTGATTGCTCTTCCTCTCACACCCTCTTATGACTGATCCACGCGCTCGAGGAACCCACACAGCGCCTCGTTGACGGCCTCGGGCCGGTCGGCGTTGACCCAGTGACTCGCGTTCGGAAATCGCTCGATTTGCAGGTCCGAGACGTACGTCTCGAGTCCCTCGAGCTGGGCCGTCGTCAGTGCCACGTCATTTTCACCCCAGATGACCAGCGTCGGTGCTCGTACCTGCCCGCTTTGAGTGGGTGTACGCAGGGAACCGACGAACGGCAGGGAGGTGGGGAGTTCCGTGAGGGCCGTGCCCCGAAACAGGGCGCGATAGTAGCTGATGGCTGACTTGACGGCTCCAGGGTGGCGGAACGCGTCTTTGTATCGGTCGATATCCGTCGGTGAGAACGCCTCGGGCGAGACGCGTTCGTCGGTGAACAGTTCCTCGAGCAGCGCGAAATCACGGGCCCGAAACAGCCGTTCGGGAAGCCACGGGAGCTGGAAAAAGAGGGCGTACCACGATCGGCCGAGTTGCTCGAGGCTCAGTTCTCGAGCGTACTTCAGGGGGTGTGGAGCGTTCAACACGGTGAGCGACCGGACCACGTCAGGATGGCGATAGGCCGTTGCCCAGGCGACGACGCCGCCCCAGTCGTGGCCGACGATGTGCGCCTGCTCGGCTCCGAACTGGGTCACGAGTCCACGGACGTCGGCGGTGAGCTCCTCGAGCGAGTAGGCGCCAACCCCGTGGGGCTTTTCTGACCGATTATACCCTCGCATATCCGGGGCGATGACGCGGTAGCCCGCCCCAGCGAGTGCCGGCAATTGCCGATGCCAGGAGTACCAGAACTCCGGAAACCCATGCAGACAGATGACGAGGTCCCCATCCGAGGGGCCGGCTTCGACGTAGTGGAGCCTGACGTCGTTGACGATGCACTGGCCGTGTCGAGTCGTCGACATTGACCATGCTTCACGCTCGAGGGGCTAAACCGTGTTCCCTACGCGCGAACGTCTGACCGTGTAGGGCGTTCTGGTCCAGTGCAAACGGTGAGTGACGGGTCGCGTTAGTTCGGGTTCTTTCGTGTCACGTCCGAGCCACAGATCACACAGCGGTCCTGGGGTTCGTCGAACTCACGTCCACAGCCCTGACACTGGTGGATCCACTCTCGTGCTTCTTCGATGCCGTCTCGAGCGATCGCTTCGACGGTCACGCCCAGGCGTTCGGCGACGTTTTGCATCGCGTAATCGTCAGTGACGAGGACGCCATCGAGTTCGAACGAGGTGGCAACCAGGCGGATATCGGTATCCGAAAGCACGTCCAGGTCACCCGATTCTTTGGCCGCCCGACGAACCTTTTCGACGGTATCGCCGTTGGGAATGTGCACGTGCATGCCCGATCCCTCCATCGCGTCGTAGCGATAGACCGTCTCGCCCTCGAGCTCCTCGCGGACGAGTGGGATCGTTGCCATCTGTTCGGTCGTGTGAAAATCGTGAATAAAAGCCGACGAGTCGAGAATGTACATACCGTTAGCGTTGGACGACGATGTAGTCTTTGACCGCCTGGACGCGACTGACTGGAATCAGAAATCTGCCAGCGTCGTTACGTTGCAGGTCTACCGACCGCGTAGAAAGCTCCTCATCGGGATCGACGACGAGGTCGTGCAGTTTCCCCGATTTCAGGTCCATGGTAATGTTGTAAAGCATCCCCAGCTCGGTGCCGTCCGACCCCATGACGGACTTTCCCGAGAGGTTTTCAGCGAGTATCTCACTCATGCGTGTCGGTACTGACTGATCGGTATTAAAAACAGGGGGCTCGACTGACGGCTGTCTGACGCCATCGAGACCGGGACTCGAGGAATCCGTTCAAACGGGCGTGACGATGGGTTTAACTACCGGGCAACGGACGGTACAGATACAACCTTCTAGGGTGGTTCACGATGTCGGACACTGACTCAGAAACACACGACCCGGCGGCGCTACGAACGCCGATCGTGGCCGTCCTCGGCCACGTCGATCACGGAAAGACCAGTTTACTCGACAAGATTCGCGGTTCCGCCGTCATCGAGGGTGAAGCCGGGGCGATCACCCAACATATCGGGGCCACGGCAGTCCCTCTCGACGTCGTCTCTTCTATTGCCGGTGATCTCGTCAACCCGGACGATTTCGACCTCCCGGGCCTGCTCTTTATTGACACCCCTGGCCACCACTCCTTTACGACCCTCCGCTCACGCGGCGGCGCCCTCGCCGACATCGCCATCCTCGTCGTCGACGTCAACGACGGCTTTCAACCACAGACCCTCGAGGCACTCGATATCCTCAAACGGTCACAGACGCCGTTTATCGTCGCGGCGAATAAAGTCGACACCGTTCCGGGGTGGAACCCCACGGAGGATTCGCCGATCACCCAAACCTACGAATCCCAGTCAGACCGTGTCCGCCAACGTCTCGATGAGAGCCTGTATACAATTATCGGGAACCTCTCTGACCAGGGCTTTTCGGCCGACCTCTACTGGCGGGTCCAGAACTTCCAGCGAAACGTCGGCGTCGTCCCCGTTTCAGCCCTCACCGGCGAAGGTGTCCCCGACCTCCTCGCGGTCATGATGGGGCTCTCCCAGCGATACATGAAAGAGGCGATGGAGATCGACGTGGCGGGTCCCGGCGTCGGCACCGTCCTCGAGGTGAAAGAGGAGAAAGGATTCGGCACGACGATCGACACCGTCCTCTACGATGGCACCATCAGCAGCGACGACACCATCGTCGTCGGCGGATTGAACGACCCGATCGTGACGGACGTGCGAGCGCTCTTACAACCACGACCGCTCGCGGAGATCAGGACCGAAAACCGGTTCGAGAACGTCGACCAGGTCGACGCCGCCGCCGGGATCAAAGTCGCTGCCCCCGACCTCGAGGGCGCGATGGCCGGGGCCCCTGTCCGTGTCGTCAGAAACCGGGACCTCGAGGGGGTCATCGCCGAAGTGCGGGCGGAACTCGCTGACATCGCCGTCGACACCGAGGAAGATGGCGTGGTCGTCAAAGCGGACACCCTCGGCAGCCTCGAGGCGATGGCCGATGCGTTGGGCGAGGCCGAGATCCCGATCGTTCGCGCGGAGGTGGGGGACGTGGCCCCACGAGACATTTCGGTGGCCTCGACGGCCGACGATCCGAAACAGCAGGCCGTTCTCGGCTTCAGCGTCGACGTGCTCTCGGATGCCGACCGACGGGCCGAGATCGACGACGTCCTGGTGTTCACCGACGACGTCATCTACCAGTTGATCGATCGCTACACCGACCACGTCGAGGAGATCGAACGCGCCCAGCAGGACACGATCCTCGACAATATCACGCGCCCGTCGCGCTTTCGCGTTCTCGATGACCACGTGTTCCGACAGAGCGACCCCGCCGTCGTCGGCGTCGAAATCTATTCGGGAACGCTGCAGAACAACAGCTACGTCGTCAAGTGGGAGGAGAACGAACCGACGCGCGTCGGACAGGTCAAGGGGATTCAAGAACAGGGTGAAGACGTCGACGAAGCCCGGGCCGGCCAACGGGTGTCAGTCGCGATCGACGGCCCAACCATCGGTCGACAAGTGAGAGAGGGCGACCTCCTCTGGACTGATCTCCCGGAGAAACACGCCAAAATCCTCGAGCAGGAACTGACTGAAGAGATCCCAGCGGACGAACTCGAGGCGTTGAACATGTACCTCGAGAACCATCGGAAGCGCGACCCCTTCTGGGGCAAATAAGGACCACATCCTCACCGCTTTTTGTGATAACAGACGGGAAGAGAGCGTATGACTCCCCGTGGAACCACCGTGTTGATATCCGTCGCCTTAGTCGCACTCGTCCTCGCAGTGTGACTGGTGTGAGTACTGTTGTCACGAGGAGAACGTTTTTCAACCCACCTCCCTTTGGTCTGGACAGCAATGAACGGAAATACGCCGTATGGGGGGCTCCCAGGGGTGACACAGGCCGGACAACGGGCTGCGGCGGACGTTCCCGAACTCTCACTCGAGCAAAAACGGACGCTCCAGCGAAACGTCACCCAGATCGCCGATCTGACGCGCCAACTGCTCACCGCGGAGTACGTCGTCGACGCCAGCGTTTCCGACGGCATCAGCGGTCCACAGGCACTCGTCGCCGTGCAGCCACCGATCGGCCACCCGGTCAGTGCTGGCTTCACCCCCGACATCGAGGCCGCACCGGACGACGTCATCGCGGCCGACGACCGCGACGAAGTCGCTCGTGGGCTCGCTGCCAGTGCTGCCCTCCAGGTTAAACAGGCCGTTGGCGACGGCGTGACACCGACGGCTCGCTGAGCACTCAGCAGGGAGTAAATCAGGAGTCGACGTCTCGAGCGATCCCGTTTCTGAGATCACGTCCGAAATAGTAACTCAACAGGCTGACCAGTAGTGTCACCGCCGCCACGGCGAGCAGCGGCTGCCCGAAATCAGTCGGCAGCCAGATACCCGTATCCGTCCCGAGAAGGGTGCTCCCGAGGCCGATCGCGATGCCAGTGAGCCCCGTCTCGAGGTAGAGGCGGCCCCGAACGGCAAAGCCTATCAGAAAGCCGGCGATGGCGAGGCCGAGGAGCTGACCGATGCCCCCGAGTGTGAGGGCAGTCCCGCCGCCGACGAAGCCGATGGCCAGGACACCGAACACCGACAGCAGCGCTTTCGGCGAGAGGTATCGACCGGGTGAGAGCCGATCTCGCATCGACGGGCCGGTTTCGTCTGCGACAGCGGTTTCCTCGTCGGCTTCGGTTGCCGCTGTCGACCCGCCGAACCGTCCACCGAACCACCCCGAACCGCTTTTTTCGGTCTGATCGGCCGTCCGTTGCTCGCCACCCTCCGACGACGAATCGGCGGGTCCACCCTCGAGGAGTCGTTCGGTTTCGGCGAGGAGCTCGTCCGTGGACGTGGTCGCGCCTGACTGGTCGCTCGAGGTATCAGTCGCGTCGTCCACCGTTTCCGTTCGCTCGGTTGAACGCTCGCCCATGCGAGGGGAATACGGGGAGTAGTGGGATAGGTGTTGCCCAGGGAGTCACTGCGTATCGCCGGTTGGTGACCGCTGTCGCTGTATGCGTCCCTTTCTGGTGTACCCTCACTCACGTCGTTCGTTCGAACCGGTCACAGAAACCGACGCGACAAACTGCCCTCGCTCGCTTCGGCGAAACCTTCGCGGGGAACTGCCCATTTCGCCCCTGATTGCTGGTGGTGATCTCTGGACGACCGGCCCCGCTCGGTTGGGAACTGGGTCACTTTGCGGCGGTGAGAACGGCCGTCCCTACCAGTTGATCTCCACATTTTATATCCTCCCGAAAACAATCAGGATCAGTGACGAATAGGCGGCTCCTCGTCGTGTTCACGATCGCCTGTCTCCTGGTGGTGTTCGCTGGTGGTGTTAGCGGTGTCAGTGACGCCCACCACGGTGTCACCGAGGACCCAGACGCCCCCCACCCTGGGACAACCACCTTCGACACGAACCCGTCAGATACCCAGCCCCCTGAGACGCAAACGCTCGAGACACAGCGCCACGACGAAGCCACGGACCCCGACGACGGCGAGGAACCGGACGACGGCACTCTCGAGACCACTTACTTCGAGATCATCTACGACGAAGCATACGAAGCCGAAGCCGACACCATCGCCGACGTTGCCGACGACCACTACGAGGTCCTCCACCAGAAGTTCGGCCTCGAGGTGCCCGAGGAGCGCCTCCAGATTTTCGTCGGCCCGCGGGAGAACCAGCCCTGTGACGCCGCCGGGTGTGTCGACCCTCTGAACCGGGTGTGGGTCACGTCGGACTCGCGGTCGTTGTTGCACCACGAACTCGTCCACACGATCCAGTTGCGCCAACATTGGTCGCCGCTCAACGCGCTTTCCCCGCCGGATTCGGGCGAAGGAATGTTCATCGAGGGCACAGCGAAGTACCTCGATTCGTCGCCGGACGCTATCGCGGAAAACGCCCGTTTTGATCCCACCCTCCTCGAGATGACTCCCTATCCCGACGGCTCGACGGAGTACGCCGAACGCGCCCTCTTCGTCGAATTTATCCTCGCGAATCACGACCGGGACACCTTCGACGTGTTGTACCTCGAGGGGGACGTAGACGCCCTCGAGGCCGAAACCGGCGAGTCGTACGCCGATTTGCGTGCGGCGTTCGACGACCAGCTCGAGACTCAACACGACCGGCTCCAGGCGGGTGGGACTCCACTGCCAGCGTTCACGTACGACGTCGTCGAACCGGAACCGGGGGAGACGATCACCCTCGATGCCCGTACCCCCGAACCCGTCACCGCCCTCGAGCGGAGCTGGTACCCCGAAGAACCAGCGGCGTTCGAGTGGGATCTGACGGGCGACGGCGAAATCGACGAAACCGGTGAGACGGCCACGCTCGAGATTCCGCAGGGAGAGGCCCTCGGCGAGTGGAGCGGGGAGGTCACGCTCACGGTGACAATCGATGGCGAGACGTACACGGGGACCCAGCCCATCGTCGTCGATCACGACCACGAACTCGCGGTTCTCGAGGTGATAACCCCAGATTCGGCCGTCGTCGACGATCCGTTTTCTACCTCGGTGACGGTCGAAAACCAGGGCCATCGAACGGTTTCAGAGATCATCAACCTCGAGGTTGGCGACCAATCCGTGACCGCGAAGCAGGTCGACCTCGAAGGTGGCGAGGAGCGGGCGATCGACCTGGAGGCGACGCTTCGGGGCCTCGAGGCCGGGACCTACGAGGTGCAGATTGTGGGTGAGGAGTCCGGCGTCCTCTATGAAGGGGCAGTGCGTGTGGAAACGGTCGTCGCAGACGACACCGCAGCTGATTCCGATCGCGACGACGAACTCGAGTTCGGTGATCGGGACGACGCGATACCTGGCGGGGGGATTCCGGCAGCGGTGACTGCTATCGGCGTGGTACTCGTCCTTGGTCTTTCGCTCGCGAGGTGGCGTCCGCTCACCGCTCGAGGATGATCGTCACGAGCGTAACCGACTCGAGTGGTCTCTGCAGTGGTCAGCCATCCCGTCTCTGGGGAGGGGATGGCGGGCAAGACGCGGCGAGAACAGCAGGTTTATCAGTCACAGCACGGAAGCCCTAGTACAATTACGTACCGCCTTATGTCAGGAAATGGACAACCGGAGGTGAACATCGGACTCGTCGGCCACGTCGATCACGGGAAGACGACGCTCGTACAGGCGTTGAGTGGCTCGTGGACCGACCAGCACTCAGAGGAGATGAAACGCGGCATCTCCATCAGGCTGGGCTATGCGGACGCGACGTTCCGTCGCTGTCCCGACGTCGACGAACCCGAGTGTTTCACTGTCGAAGAGGAGTGTCCGGACGGCTCTGAAAGCGAGCCGGTTCGGACCGTGTCGTTCGTCGACGCCCCAGGGCACGAGACCCTGATGGCGACGATGTTGTCTGGTGCGTCGCTGATGGACGGTGCTGTGCTGGTCGTCTCGGCCTCAGAGCCCGTTCCCCAGCCCCAGACCGAAGAGCACCTGATGGCGCTCGACATCATCGGGATCGAGAACATCGTCATCGCCCAGAACAAAGTCGACCTCGTCGACGCTGATCAGGCTCGACGAAACTACGAACAGATCCAGGAGTTCGTCGCCGGAACCGTCGCCGAAGACGCCCCTGTGGTCCCGATCTCGGCCGGTCAAGAGGTTAACATCGACTACCTCATCGGCGCGATCGAACAGGAAATCCCGACCCCCGACCGGGACCCTGACGACGACCCACGGATGCACGTCGCCCGGAGTTTCGACATCAACAAACCAGGGACGACCCACGAGAACCTCATCGGCGGGGTCCTCGGTGGGAGTCTCGTCGCAGGTGAACTCGAGGTTGGTGACGAACTGGAGGTCCGTCCCGGCCGGCAGGTCGAGGAAGGTGGACAATCGACGTACGTCCCGATCGAGACGACGGTTCGTTCGCTGCAGGCTGCCGGCCAATCAGCAGAGACGGTCACGCCCGGCGGACTGCTCGGTGTGGGAACGGGTCTCGATCCCTCGCTGACCAAGGGTGACGCCCTCGCCGGTCGCATAGCGGGCCCACCCGGGACCCTGCCGCCCACGTGGGAGCAATTCACCATGAGCGTCGACCTCTTAGAACGCGTCGTCGGCGCTGAAGGCGAGGAAACGATCGACCAGATCAGTACCGGCGAACCACTGATGATGACCGTCGGCACGTCGACGACTGTTGGCGCGGTGACCAGCGCTCGCGAGGGCGAGTGTGAAGTCAACCTGCAACGGCCGGTCTGTGCCGAGCCGGGGGCAAAGATCGCGATCAATCGCCGGATCGGTGCTCGGTGGCGACTGATCGGCCTCGGCACGTTGCAGGAGTAGGTGTCGATATGACCAGGACGGATTCGGGGGAGGCGTTGGCGACGGTGGCGCTCGATACGAGTGCGCTGATGATGCCCGTCGAACTCGACGTCCGGTTGTTCGACGAACTCGACCGCCTCCTCGGCGGGGTTCCACCGGTCACCGAAACGGGCGACCGGGATGCTGCTGACACGCTCGAGTTGACGACCCCACAGCCCGTCCTCGAGGAACTCAGGCGCCTCTCGGAGAAAGGCGGTGAGGAGGGGACGGCGGCCTCGGTCGGCCACGATCTGGCGACCGACCGCTGTCTCGTGGTCGATACGGATGCATCGTACGCAGACGACGCGTTAGTCGAACTCGCCCGGGCGGGAATCGTCGACTACGTCGTCACGAACGCCCTCGCGCTGCGCGACCGGGTACTCGAAGCGTCGATACCGGTAATTGCATTACGCGGGAGAAACAAGTTAGCAATCACGCAACCATAGATGTACAAACGGGCCAGACTCAAGGATACGGTAGAGGTCCCCCCCGAGGAGCTCGGCGATGTGACGCCGGCACTCGTGAAGCGCTTGCTTCAGGACAAACTCGAGGGGCGCATGGACGAAGAGGTCGGGAGCGTCGTCTCCATCACCGAGGTACACGACATCGGTGACGGGACGGTGCTGCCGAATCGACCCGGCGTTTACTACGAAGCCGAGTTCGATGCGGTGACGTTCGACCCACAGATGCAGGAAGTCGTCGACGGGACGATCGTCGAAGTCGTCGAGTTCGGCGCGTTCGTCGGCATCGGCCCGGTCGACGGGCTGTTACACGTTTCCCAGATCTCCGATGAGTATCTGGCGTTCGATCGTGAGAACCAGCGTCTTGCCTCGGGTGAGTCGGACAAAGCGATCGGCGTGGAAGACGCCGTCAGGGCACGCATCGTGACGAAAAGCATCGACGAACGGAACCCCCGTGACTCGAAAATCGGGCTCACGGCCAAACAACCCGGCCTCGGCAAACACGGGTGGTTGACCGAAGAACTCGAGCGACGTGAAGAAGTCGCCGCAGGTGAGTAACGATGGCATCGAACCGACTCGCCTGTCGGGAATGCCACGCGATCAACGACGCCGATTCGACGACGTGTCACTCGTGTGCGTCCTCGTCGTTGACCGAAGACTGGGCGGGCTACGTCACCATCGCCCACCCGGAATCCAGCGACATCGCCACCGAAATGCAAGTCACCGAACCAGGGGCCTACGCCCTCAAGGTCCGGTAACCGCTTCGAGTCGTGACGCCCACTCGAGACGACTCTCTCCTGGTCCTTCCTGACTCCCTTCGCCACGAGCTGAAAGCGCCGATGGGGCCGATCTTCACCGATGCCGAGGCGTTACTCGAGGCTGCCTCGGGTCCGCTTATCACCGTCGGCGACGTCGTCACCTACCACCTGCTCGAGGCCGGTCGCCAGCCTGACGTGGCCCTCGTCGATGGCCGAACCAAACGGGAGGCAGTCGACCGTGAGATCGAACGGGTCGTCATCGATGGTCGGGACAGTGCACAGGTCCTCGAGGTGGCGAACCCGCCAGCAGCACTCACGACGGCACTCCTCGAGGCCCTGGGGACGGCCCTCGAACGCCCGGAGCCGATGACGATTCTGGTCGACGGTGAGGAGGATCTGGCCGTGTTGCCGGCGCTCGTCGCGGCACCCTCGGGGGCGAGCATCGTCTATGGGCAGCCAGACGTCGGCATGGTTCACGTCGTCGTCGACGAGGACGTTCGGGCGACAGCACGGGCGTTGCTCGAGCGGTTCGAGGGTGATTCCGCGGCGGCGCTGGCCCTTCTCGACTCCTGACTGCTGGTTCTCTTATCGCTCGAGTGCCTCCTCGAGCACGGCTTTCGCTCGTCCATACCCCTCGTTGCGGCCGACGATCGGATCGGGGTACGCCGGGGCGAGTTCGTGTCGACGCTCGGCTGGGAGCGTCGGCCACTCGACGATCGCCTCGTCGGGAACCTCGGCGAGTTCGGGCACGTACGCACGGACGAACTGGCCGTGGGGATCGTACTTGCTGCACTGGCTGACGGGATCGAAGATCCGAACGGCGACGGAATCGGTGCCGGTGGAGGCGATCCACTGCCAGCTGGCGGGATTCGTCGCGGGGTCGTAGTCCAGCAAGCGGTCCCGAAAGTGAGCTTCCCCGAGTCGCCAATCGAGGAGTACGTGTTTGGTTAGAAAGCTCGCGACCACCTGCCGTGGGCGGTTGTGAATGTAGCCTTCGGCCTCGAGTTGGCGCATCCCGGCGTCGACGAGGGGGTAGCCAGTCTCCCCGCGTGTCCAGGCCTCGAGCGCCTCGGGGTCGTCTCGCCAGGGAATCTCGTTCGGGATGGCCTTGTAAGGTTCCGTCTCGAGGTCCGGGTGGACGAACAGCTGGTGGTAGGCCCACTCGCGCCAGGCGAGTTCTGAGCCGAACTTCTCGACGTTGCGCTCGGTGTCGCCCGTGGCGTCGACGTAGGCTTCGGCCACGACGGCCCACACGTCACGGATGCCGAGCAAGCCGACGGCGAGATACGGAGAGAGCCGTGAGACGGCTGCCGTGGGGTCCTTGACGGCCGCAGGGAGGTCGTCACGCGTGTTGGCGTAGGTCTCGAGCCCGTTTGTACGGAATGCCTCGAGGCGGTCCCGGGCGGCGGTATGTGTCGCTTCGGGAAGCGGGAGATCCGCGATCACTTCGTCGTCATCGTCCGCGTTCGCTCTTTCACGACCGTCCTCGTGATCCCCCTCGAGGAACGGAACCGGCTGATCGTCTTTCCAGGACACGAGGTCGTCCGGTTCGGGTGGGGCCACTGGCCCCGGTTTGGTTTCACGTTGCCAGGCGCGGTAGAACTGGCTGTACGTGCCATACGGTGACCGATCCTCGGGGGCACCCGCCGCAGCCGTGCTCGACGTCGGATCGACGAGTGCTTCGGGCGGCACCAACACCGTGTCACAGGACGCCGTCGCCTCGAGGCGCTCCTCGACGGCGTCCTGCTGGGCCCGTCTGGCAGGCGTATACCCCGTGGCGTAACGTATCCCGTCGGCCCCGGTTTCCTCGAGCAGGGCCTCGAGTTCCTCGACGGCCGACCCGTGTCTGATGACGAGGTCGCTGCCCCGGTCACGATACCACCCTCGAAGTGCCTCGAGAGCGCGGCCGACGAACGGACGCTGGCGCGAGCCGAGTCGGCCCTCGACGGCAGGGTCGATGACGACCACGGGGAGGATCGTATCATCGAGGGTTCTGAGGGCGGCGAGGTCGGTCGGCCGACGGTCTCGACGATGCCAGAGGAGTTCCATGGTTCGAGCGTGGTAGACAAAGGGTAAGGGGATGTTCCCCTACCAGTTTGGTTTCCTCCGACTCGAAAACCTATTTAGTGACTGGGACGTTCCAGGTTGATATGTACGATTTCGTCGTCGTCGGCGTCGGACCGGCCGGTGCCCGGTTCGCTCGGCGAGCGGCCGAAGCGGGTCACGACGTCCTCGCCCTCGAGCAGGGTGCCGTCGGCGAGCCACTCGCGTGTTCGGGACACGTGAGTACCGATCTGTGGTCGTTCACCGGACCCGATGCTCGAGAGGAACTCTTTCAGAACGAGATTTACGGGGCTCGGTTCCACGTCGGTGGTCCCCACGACGTGGCGGCGGGGAGCCACCGGGACACGTACCCGTTTTACAAACACGAGGTGATTTCGAACGTCATCGATCGGGTGGGTCTCGACCGTCATCTGGCGGACCTCGCACGGGAGGCGGGTGCGGACGTCCGGGAACAGCACACCGTCACCGACGTCACCGAACGACACGACGGTGTAACAGTGACCGCGAGCGGACCCGATGGGACGGAGACCTTCGAAGCGAAGATGGTCGCCGGCTGTGACGGGCCACGGTCGCGGGTTCGGACGGCCCTCGGGCTCCCGGAACCCGGCGAACTCCTGCATGGGGTGCTCGCGTTCTCGGACGAGCCCGACGACACCTATTTCGTCGACGTCCACCTGACGGCTCCCCGCTTTTTCGCCTGGCGGATTCCGCGGGCGAGCGCTGGCGTCGAGTACGGACTCGCAGCGCCGCCAGGTGTCCACGTCTCCCAGCACTTCGAGGACCTCATCGACGGCTACGACATCGAAGTCGCCCATCGCTGCTCCGGACTCATTCCGATCGGTCCGCCCGAGCGCGTGACCAGTCGACGCGGGCTGTTGATCGGTGACGCTGCCGCCCAGACCAAACCCTTCACCGGTGGCGGGATTCTCTACGGGATGACCGCTGCCGACCACGCGGTCGCTGAGGTCGATCCGGATGCGCCGGCGACACTCGCGGACTACGAGACGGCCTGGCGGGCCGACCTCGAGCGCGAAATCGAACTCGGCCACTGGCTTCGACGGGCGTACTCGCTCCCGGAACCGATTCAGCGTGTCGGACTCGCTGCGACGTCGGGGGAGATCGGCGTCCACATGGACCGGCCCACGTCGGTCGCGAGCCTCGAGCACTTGAAAACGTTGTTACCCTCGCGTTCCCGATAGCGGTGGGTACTGTTACTGCCTCGAGCGAACGAAGCCGACGACGACGTACACGATGGGTGTGTCCACGACGGCAATCGCGAGTTTGAGGAGGTACTGGCCGACGATGAGGGCGGCAAGTTCGCCAGCGGGGAGGACGGGGCCGACGCCGAGGAGGATCGGGGCGATGGAGAAGGCGACGGTGACGAAAATGACCGTATCGATCGCCTGGCTGCTGGCCGTCGAGGCGAGGTTGCGGAGCCAGAGACGTTCCCGGCCGGTGTAGGCCCGAATCTCGTGGAACACCCAGACGTCCCAGTTCTGGCTAATGACGTACGCTAGGAGACTGCCGGCGACGATGTTCGTGGACGCACCGAGGACGGTCTCGAAGGCGTCGGGATCGACGCTGGTCGGGGCGGCGGGTGCCGCAATCGTCGACCAGACGAGGAGGAGGAGGACGAAGTTCATCGCGAACGCGACGTTCACGACAACCTGGGCGGCCCGCCTGCCGTAGAGTTCGGCATAACAGTCACTCGCCAGGAAGGTCAGCGCGTACGCGAGCGCGGCCCCTGGCAAAACAAGTTCGGCTCCCGTCACGGGGAGCGCAACCGGCAGGTCGAACGCCAGCACCTTCGCTGCGGTCACCTGCGCCGTAATGAGTGCCGTCACGAACAACGCGATCAACGACACCTGTGGAATCGTCGGTGTCGACTGCGTTTCAGTCATGTACGGGCGTCTCGAGTGGACGAGTAAAGCGATATTGATCCGTACGCTCGAGGCGTCGACCCGGACCGAGCTCTCTCGATAATATTCGAAAACCCAGGGCCGATAATATGTTTTGGACAGAATATCGGGGCACCCGTTTGTTCCTGCATTTCTATACGCTGGAATTGTCGAATCAGGGATTTCCTGGGGGCCGTCCCCCGTCAACTTGACCCACGGAACGCTTATGACCCTGGCAGCGCTTTGTCCAAAAGCAATGGCGAAAGGTAACGTTGATTTCTTCAACGACACAGGCGGCTACGGTTTCATTTCGACGGACGACGCGGACGATGACGTATTCTTCCACATGGAAGACGTCGGCGGACCGGACCTCG
>PUKM01000097.1 GCA_003552325.1 Natrialbaceae archaeon
CGTCGTCGACCGCGCCGGGGACGTTGTCCAGACGGTCGTGAAGGAGGTCGAGCGATGAGCGGCGGTCCGCGTCCCGGCCACGCACCCACTCACGGGCTCGCAAAAGAAATCTGGAACATGACCGACGAAGAGAAGGCGGAGCGGTTCGGCGAGCTCGCCGACGACGACACGGAGGAAGACGAATGACCGCCGAAGGGTGTTCGCGGTGCGGAGAGTCCCGGAGTCCGGCAATCGAACACCACGATGACGAACGTGGGCGCTTCGTGCTGTGTTGGCTGTGTGACGAGGAGGTCGAGGGGCGATGACAGTCGCCTGGACCGCGGAAACGTGCGTGCTTGGCGGCTGTGGGCATATTCACAGATTCACGGTGGAGCACCCGTCACGCGGAGCTATCGATGTGTGCGGCTACCACGCGCGTCAGATTCGCGACGCGTTCGACGGCGTTGAGGTAGAGCTATGACGCCGACGCCCCTCGTGTGGTATGTTGACACGGTCTCCCGCTCAGATTCTAACTCTACGGATTTCGCTTTACACATTACACAAAATTTTGTGTATTACACAAAGCGAATTCCGAAGAGTCTCTCTCACAGCGGGGGCCGAACGTGGTTGTCGGGGTGGTCCGAGTGAGCGCCGAGAAGAAGCGGCTCGACGCGCATATCCCGGCCGACCTGAAGGAGCGGCTCAAGCAAAGCGACGACACCCAAACCGAGCAGGTGATCGAAGCGCTTGAGATCTACTTCGGCGACGAGCAGTCGGGAAACCGAGCTGCGATCGAACGGCAGATACAGCGGTATGAAGAGCAGAAGGCGCGGGGAAAGCGGATGAAACAAGACGGCGAAGATATGATTCAGGAGGCCGAGAGCGGCATTCGCCGCCTGAAAAAGCGGCTCGAACAGCTCGAACAGTCGAAGCTTGGCTACACCGACGAGCTCGACGAGCTTCTCGGCGAGATGGAACACCAGGAGATGGCTGTATTCGACGGGCACCCGTCGATCGACCGGATCGCTCGGGCACACGACAAGCACGCGTCGGCCGTACTCGACGATCTCCGGGCGCGTTCCGACCTACATGAGTCGTTCTTTACCGAGGGGCCGCCGGACGTCGACGACGGGCCGGACAAGGAGTATGATATTAACCTCGCAGGTGCGGAATGAGCTTCCAACAGCTTCGCGAGCAAATCGCCGCGTTCTATCAGACCTACTGCCGGGAAGACATGAACGGCCTGATAATGCGCTCATACGCGGATGAACCGACTGTGAGCGTCTCTCTCACCGACTTGTCTATCTTCTCGCGTGATATTCTCCAAGACCTACTGAATAACACCGAAAAGATGCTGCCGCAGTTTGAAGAGGCCTTACACAATTACGAGGAACTGATAGAATCCGCGCACGAGAGCGGCTTAGACGTCGAATTACTGCCGGCGGTGCACCCGTATGATGGGCCGCGAATCCCCGGTGATACACAACTACTGTTTACCGAACCGACGTCGGACGTCTATCACGATATCGGCGCGCCGCGAGACGACAAGATCGGCCAGCTCGTCGCCTTCGAGGGTATCTGTAAGCAGGTCAGCGATAACAAGCCGCGCGTCGTCGAGACGGTGTTTCGCTGCGAGCGCTGCGGGACGAAGAGCGACCCGGTGGATATCAGCGACACCTTCGAGATTCAAAACGCGCTCCCGCACGAATGTGCCGGCTGCGAGCGGCAGGGCCCCTTCGAGCGCGTGCCGGAACACGAGCTCCGCGAAGAGTACCAACAGCTCCGCGTGCAGGAACCGCCGGGCGAAGCGATAAACGAAGCGTCGCCGCGAGAGATCGTGTGCGACGTGATGGGTGAGCACCTGATTGATAGGTCCGAACCGGGAAATCGGGTGACGGTCGTCGGGCTGCTTCGAGAGCATGGCGACAACGACAGCACGCTGCTCGACACGCGGCTCGAAGTGCTGTCGGTGATCCCCGAAGAAGTGCAGTTCGAAGAAGTCGAGTTCGAAGAAGACGACGTCGACGACATCGAAGAGATCGCGGCGTCGCCCGACACGTTCCAGTATATCAGAGACAGCGTCGCGCCGTCTATCTACGGGAACGAAGATGCGAAGCTCGCCGTCGCGCTCCAGATGTTCGGCGGTGTGAGTCGACACACGCACGGGAACCGGAAGCGGGGAGAGATCCATATCATGTTCATCGGCGATCCCGGCGTCGGAAAATCCCAGATACTCGAATCAGCGCGTTCGCTCGCGCCGCGTGCGGTGAGCTCCAGCGGGACGGGTTCGAGCGCTGTCGGTCTCACCGCGTCGGCGCAAAAAGAGAAGATCGGCGGACAAGAAGAATGGACGCTCCAAGCCGGGTCGTTGGTGCTCGCCGACGGCGGTATGATCACCCTCGACGAGCTGGACAATATGGATTACACCGAGCAGCAGGCACTCGACGAAGCGCTGTCCGAAGGGCAGCTATCGGTCGACAAAGCGAACGTGCACGCGACGCTGAACGCCCGGTGTTCCGCGCTCATGGCTGCGAACCCGGAGAAAGGACGCTTCGACCCGTACGAACCGCTGTCTGAACAGTTCGATATGCCGAAGGAACTGCTCGACAGGTGCGATCTCGTCTTCCCGTTCCAGGACGTGCCGGACGAAGAGACTGACGCGGCGATCGTCGATACGATACTCGACACGCACACGCCGACGGAAGCGACCGCCGACGGTGGTGTCGCACGCGTCGAAGAGGCTGGATTCATTGATGCCGACCTGTTTCGGAAGTACGTCGCATACGCCCGTCGGAACTACGATCCGACGCTGTCGGATGCGTCGATGGACGAACTCAAATCGTGGTATATGTCGATCCGCGAGATGAGCGACGACGACCAGATATCAATCAATACGCGGATGTTTGAGGGAGCGATCCGGCTGTCTCAAGCGAGTGCCCGGGCTCGACTCTCCGATAGGGTCGAAGCCGCCGATGTTGAGCGTGCGATCGACCTGATAATGTCCATGCTCAACGATCTCGGCATGGACCCGGAAGCAGGTGGTTACGACGTCGATGTGGTGAACCACGGCGCGCCGTCGAAGTCACAACAGCGGCGACGCGACCGCATCAAGCAGCTGATCGATGAACTCTGTGACGAATACGCCGACGGTGCGCCGTACGAGGAGGTTGTCGATCGGTCGGCCGAACAACTCGACATCGAGTCGAGTAAGATCGGCGAAGAGGTAGAGAAGTTACGAGAGAAGGGAGAGATCTACGAACCAAACGCCGACCACTACAGGACGAGCTAAGACGATGGGATCCATCGAATACAACCACATCCGACCCGACGCCGTCGAAGACGTTGAGCTGCTGTCCCACGAGAGCGCGGATTATCAGCAGTTCAAGCAGCGGATATACGACACAGACTCAAAGAAAAGCGGACAGGCGGGTCTTTCAGACTTTATCTAATCGCCCCCGTACGCCACCCAGCGGCTCGTTTTACGACCCCCGTCGGTCGCAGCGCGCGCCTGTTGGTACTCGAACGGGTCGACGCTCGGCGTGTCGTCGACGCTCGGCTGCTCTCGCGGGTCGGCGACGAGCTCTCGATACTCGCCGGCCTTCCACGCTCGAACGCGCTCGCCGACCCACTGTCGA
>PUKM01000061.1 GCA_003552325.1 Natrialbaceae archaeon
CACTCAGTGCCCCGATAGGGTCGAGTCCGTCGTTGTGTTGGTCGTAAGGGTGGTCCAGTGTACTCATCGTGAGTATAGCTACGCTGACGAGCCTCTTAACCATTTCGACCAAACTCGAAGTGGTACAGGAACTCGAGAGTCCAAAGAACTAATCAGTACGAATCCAATGCAGCCACATGCCAAATCCCTCCACAGAATCGTTATCTACGCGATTCAAAGCGGTGAACGACCGGCCGCTTACACCTTCCGAAACACAAGGAATCCTCAGTGCGGTTCACGAAAACGAGGCTTTCTTCGATGACGGCGTTCACACCGTGTTTATTCTAGGTCACTACGGGGAAGACGAGAAGCCCCACCTCAAAGCAGTGCAGAAGCGCCTGGATGAACCGGGCGTTCATCCGTGCTTGATGGATGACGTCTTCGATTTCACAGAAGACTGGACAGCGAAATTCAAACTCCTTCTCTCGTATGCGAACACCATCGTTGGTGTGTACGAACACTCTCACGGCGGACACTGCTGGGAAGCTGGCTTCATTGACCAATACAGGTACAGAACACGAACACAAGCGTTCTACCGAACATACGAAGATAGCGACGAACAGTACGACGCCTACAACGGAATGTTCTGGACCCACATGCTGTCACTCAAAAATAGCGGTCGATCACGACCCTAGACAAGCCGAAGCGATTTCCTCGAAAAAGTCGACCAGCTCGAGTTGTAGTCGGAATCAAGTTGATCCTCACAGCGCGCACGAGACTTGCTCGTGAAAACCTGTTCGTGCTCCGTCTGGGATTTGAACAGGTGCGAGACGGTCACTCTCGCTTCGCTCGAGCGCTGCGACTCGCGTGTTCAAATCCAGTGTCGCATTCTTCGCTCACGAAGTTGGTCGCGAAGAAGTGCTCCGTCTGGGATTTGAACCCAGGTCATCGGCTCGAAAGGCCGAAATGATTGGCCGGACTACACCAACGGAGCGGCTGCAATCATCGATTGCCATGGCCTAGTAAAAAGCGTTCCGTTCCGATTCGACGATGTCACCACGTACCACTCCTTCGAGTACCATCCACCACTCGCCGAGTTCTCAACGCTTTTAGCCCCCGCTGGCGACCACTCGTCCATGCACTTCGTGAGATTCCGTGATCCAGCAGGCGCTGTCCGTCAGGGCCACCTCGAGGCGGGTACGATTCACTTCGGCCAGGAGATATACGACTTCGAGAGCGAGGAGATCGATATCCTCCCGCCGTGTGAGCCAAGCAAAATCGTCTGTATCGGCCGCAACTACGCCGATCATGCTGCGGAAATGGGCTCGGACGTCCCTGACCGGCCACTGCTCTTTCTCAAACCGCCGAACACGCTCGCGGCACATGGTGATACTGTTACCCTGCCCGCGGGCAAGGAGCGGATCGACTACGAGGCCGAACTCGGCGTGGTGATCGACAAACAGTGTCGACACGTCGACGAAGCGAACGCGATGGACGTCGTCCGTGGGTTCACCTGTGTCAACGACCTCTCGAACCGAGACGACCAGCGCCAGGAACAGAACTGGGTACGAGGAAAGGCCTTCGATGGCGCGGCCCCCATCGGGCCAGTCCTCGCGACGCCCGATGAAGTCCCGGCTGACGCGTTCGTCCGCGCAACAGTCAACGGCGAGCGAAAACAGGATGGCAACCGCGCCCAACTCATCTTCTCGATTCCCGAACTCATCGCCGAGATTACACAGTACCTGACCCTCGAGCCTGGTGACGTTATTGCGACCGGCACGCCCGAAGGCGTGGGCCCAGTCAGCGATGGAGATACCATCACGATCGAAGTCGAGGGTGTCGGCACGCTCGAGCACACCGTTGCAATACCCAACTGAAGGCAATTGCTGGCGGATTCAGCCGCCGTGTTTGTGGATTGCTGCAGCGAGAGCGCCAACGGTCCCACCGTAGAGCACGTGCCCAAGCCCGCTCCAGGGGTCAAGTGCGGGCACGTCCGGGGCCATAGCGCCGACGCCGTCGAGCCAGAGTGGCATCACGACACCGGCTGCGACGAGCCAGAGGAACGTCGCCCAGATGATTCCGAGTGTCGTACTCGCCAGGATTCGGTCGTGGAACGGTTCGATTCGAGACCACATAAAAAAGCCGCCGAAGACAAGGGCGAAGACGACGGCGTGCCAGAGGTGGAACGCCCAGCCAGTCGTGGTTCCCTCGGTTCCGTAGAGCGCACCGACCGCCTGGATCATACCCATGACCTCGTGCATAACGAATCCCATCAGTACGCCAGCGACCAGCCCCGAAACGATGAAGGCGGCCCAATAATTCAGACTCAGTTCTACATACTCACGGTCAGTCTCGTGTGACGTTGCCATCGACGTGATTGTCGAGTAGAAATAGGTATAGGGGTATAGCGGTCGTGTACTCCGTGTGCACACCCGTGTCCCGTTACTCGAGACCCGGACTGCCGAGGAGCGTCGATTTATCCCCGACAGGATCGGTCCCATCGGTGAACGCGAAGACCGCACAGCCGTGTGCCGGAAGCGTCCGCTCGAGGAGCCCTGTCGTTTCATCCACAGTCACCTCCGTGCCGGCGAGGCCGTCCCAGATACGAACGCCGCCTTCGACGTGATCGGACGGATCGACCGACACCGTTTGCGGTTCGTCAGCCCAGTTGAACACGGCGACTGTCGGTGCACCATCACCGGGTCGCTCACATCGGACGAGATCTGGAAACTCACTGCCGAGGAGTGACTCGACTGTTGCTGTCTCTGCCGGTGCGAGGGTTCGCTCGAGTAATCGCTTTCCGGCCGGGTCGATTTCTGCGATCCGATCCGAGAAGATATTGACGCCACCGGTCATCGCCACGAGCGTTGCGAACGATTCGCGCTCAGCGGTGGTGAGGTCACTGGTTTCACGGACGAGTTGGCAGTCAGGGTCGTTGATCCACCACTTTCGATGCAGGAATTGCCGGGTCAAGGTGTTTCTAACGGCGTTTTTCAGCGCGGGTTGGCTCGCTGATTCACCAGGTGTTTCCCACACAGGGTCGGTGTCCGGGCCGATACGCATCGCGTCGACGAGGCCAATACTCGGCGCGAGCGGAGCCCCACAGCCGAGGATGAAGACGTCGTCACCGACCGTTTCATTGATCATCTCGAGCCCCGTCCGATAGGCCTCGATCCGCGTGCAGTCGTTGTCGTACCGGTCTCCCGGGAGCGCACTGGCAAAGAGGAAGTCGAGTTTGAGATACTGGAACCCCCAGGTGTCGACAACGGTTTCGAACGTTTCCCTGAGCCACTCCTTGACCTCGGGATGTGTCGTGTCGAGGCCGTAGAGATGGTCACCAGCTCGATATCCGCCGTCGACCGGCTCGCCGGTTTCCGGGTCTGTGATGAACCACTCGGGATGGTCGGTGAACAGGTTGGCGGACTGTTCGACGTAAAAGGGGGCGAGCCACAATCCCGGCGTATAACCCGCAGCTTCGATATCGTCGGCGAGCACGGTCAGATCGTCGAAATCCTCGTCGATCGTTCGCCAGTCGCCGAAGGCGCGCATGTAGCCGTCGTCGAGTTGGACGATATCGACGGGAATCTCCCACGCATCGAGTTCGGACAGGTTCTCTCGCACATCGGCCTCGGTAACGTCAGTGAAGTAGTGATACCACGAACACCATCCCGTCGGAACGGTTTCCGGCACTCGGGCATCCATCTCCTCACCGATGGCCGTTGCCAGGGCGTCCAGGGCCTCGGACGGGTCGCGAGTGGTATCGATCCAGAGCGTGGGAACCTCGAGTGTCTCCCCGGGCTCGAGCGTAATCCCGTCGAACGCCGCGACGGCGTCGACCGCGTGGACGCCGGAGGAATCGTCGTCGATATCGAAGCGGGTGCAGGCACGGTCGTGCTCGAGGAATCCGATCGTCAGCGTTTGATTGCCGTCGCTGACGGCTGTCAGGAAGTTGCTGGTCCGCCGGTCGTCGGGTGCGGCCAGGTCGAGCATCATCGGAGCGTTGTCGTCCCTCTCCTCGGGGAATCGTTCACCGACGGGGACACTCGCGGTTGGCGACCAGGATTGGTAGCCGTGTTCGAACACCCGAGTGTCGGGGCCAAATGCTTCGACAGTACTCTCGAAAGAAAGTTCATCAACGGATAGGGGCTCGGCACCGTCGTTCTCGACTACCAGACTGAGGGTGAGGCCGCCGGTATGTGTATCCGTGGTGGCGGAGATCGACGCTGCCTCAGCGAGCGCTCGCCTGTCGAGTGTGAGTGAGCCACCCACCAGTTCCTCGGAACCAGTACCGATGGTGACGTGGCCCCCCTCTGTATCGACCCACAGCGTGGTCTCTTCGTGTGAAATACGGTCCATACCGGGGACACTCAATCCACGATAAAAAGGGGTCCGGTGTGCGCCGCTATACACGCTCATACCCCATTAGGCCAACTCGCCTCGAGTGCCCCAGTGGCCGCCGGTAAAACAGCGCGTAAGTCAGGATGAATGCGGCCGCTTTGAGAACGTTTAGGTAGTCCCCGTCCGTCGGTTCGCTATGCGAATTGGCGTCTGTTATTTTCCGGAGCACTGGCCTAGCGAACGCTGGGAGACCGACATCGCTCAAATGGCCGAGGCAGGGATCGAATACGTCCGTATGGCCGAGTTCTCCTGGGGTGTTCTCGAGCCCGAACGCGGCGCGTTCGAGGTCGAGTGGCTCGAGCAAGCCCTGTCGTTGATCGGCGACCACGGTATGGAGGCGATTCTCTGTACACCGACGGCAACCCCGCCGAAGTGGCTCGTGGACGAACACCCCGACATGTTGCAAGCAGAGCGGGATGGAACGGTGAGGGCCTTCGGTAGTCGCCGACACTACTGTTTCAATTCACCGACGTACAAGGAAGAAACCGAGCGAATTGTCACCAAGCTTGCCGATCATTTTGCCGACCATCCGGACGTCGCTGGCTGGCAAACCGACAACGAATACGGCTGTCACGACACGGTCCGCTGTTACTGTGACGATTGTGCGCGAGGGTTCAGGACGTGGCTCGCCGAAAAATACGACCCCATCGACGAACTCAACGAGGCCTGGGGAAACACCTTCTGGAGCCAGCAGTACGACTCCTTCGAAGCGGTCGACCCACCACGTCACTCCGCCACCGAACACCACCCGTCGAGGCTGCTCGAGTACTATCGCTTCTCGAATGATTCGGTCGTGTCGTACAACCGATTGCAGGCCGACCGCCTCCGGGAGGCGAACGATTCGTGGTTCGTGACCCACAACTTCATGGGTCGGTTCGATTCTCTCGACGCCTACAGCGTGAGCGAGGATCTAGACCTGGTCACCTGGGACTCCTATCCGACCGGATTTGCGCAGGACCGTCTCGAGGAGGGGACCAATCCGACGCCCGATCAACTCCGGGCGGGCGACCCGGACCAGGTCGGCATGGATCACGACCTGTATCGGAGCGCCCTCGACCGACCGTTCTGGGTGATGGAACAACAACCGGGAGACGTCAACTGGCCACCACACTGCCCACAGCCGGGTGAGGGGGCGATGCGCCTCTGGGCCCACCACGCGACGGCACACGGAGCGGACGCCGTGCTCTATTTCCGTTGGCGACGCTGCCTCGAGGCACAGGAACAGTACCACGCCGGCTTGCGAAAGCAGGATGGCTCACCGGACCGTGGCTACATCGATGCAACGGCGGCCGGTTCGGAGTTCGAGACGCTTCTCGAGGGACACGAGGACGCGACGGACGCCGCTGGTCGGCCTGCCCTCGAGCACGTCGATGCCCCCGTTGCCTTACTGCACGAATACGACAACCTCTGGGCGCTCTCCGAACAACCACACGCTCCCGATTTCGAGTACTGGAACCTCCTCAACGCGTTCTACGGTGCACTCCGTGCTCGGGGCGTTCAGGTCGACGTCGTCCACCCGGAGACAGAGCTGGCCGAGTACGCCGCCGTCGTCGCCCCCGCGCTCCATCTGGTCACTCCGGCGATTGCCGCCCGGCTCACTGATTACGTCGAAACCGGCGGCCACCTTCTCTTTGGGCCTCGGACAGGCGTCAAAGACGAGTACAACAAGCTTCGGCCGACCCTCCAGCCCGGACCACTCACGGATCTCGTGGGTGCTACCGTCGACCAACACGAATCGTTGCCGAGCCATCTCGAGACCGCTGTCCAGGACCCAGAGACGGACACCCAGTACGCGTTCAGGACCTGGGCGGAGTGGCTCGAGCCAACGACGGCAACGGTTCGATACACCTACGCTGGCGACACGGTCGCAACGGATCGGCCTGCTGTCGTCGAACACGCCGTTGAGGACGGGCACGTCGTCTACTGCGGCGTCTGGCCCGAGCCCGAGTTGGCAGACGACCTCATCACCTCGCTGCTCGAGCGAGCCGACATCGAGCACACCGCCCGGTTACCAACCGCCGTCCGCGTGGGCCGTCGCGGCCCATATGCGTGGGTGACGAATTTCTCGAGTGAGTCACTCGAGATCGATATCTCGGACGAGCAGGTCGTGCTTGGCTCCTCAGCTGTCGGCCCGTTCGACGTCGCGGTCGTAGATGAAGCGGTCGTTGACGGGCTCGTGGTGCACGTCCACGGCGAAGCCGAGTAATTCGGTTCCGGCTCCCTCATCGGCCCCTTCTATCACTGCCAACGGACAAACTCTTTTACTCAACACTCGTGAGCGTGTGGGACACGCGTTGGGTACTACGGCGTCTCTCAAACCGGGAAAAGAGGCTACTCCTCGAGTGTGCGGTAGTCCGGCAGCACATCGTCTTGCATCACGGCTCCTCGACCGCCGTCGACGAGGAGGGTCGTCCCGGTCACGAACGCGGCATCATCGCTCGCGAGGAACGAAATGGCCCCAGCCACATCGGCGGGGACGCCAATCCGGCCAACGGGGTGGATCGACTCGACGGCCTCGAGTCGGCCGTCCGGAAGTTCCTCACGAGTGCGGTCGATTTCGATCCAGCCGGGGGCGACGGTATTCGTCCGGATCTTCGGGCCGAGGTCGACCGCCATCGCTCGCGTCATGCCGTTGATCCCGGCTTTGACGGCGTTGTATGGGAAGTGGGCTGGCATCGTCTGGTGTGCGTGATTCGATGAGACGTTGACGATGGCACCCCGGTCCATGTGCTCGAGGGCGGCTTTCGCGGCCAGCCAGTACGCCCGAAAGTTGGTCTCGAGGACGAACGCCCAGTCGTCCATGGTTGCCTCGTCGACGCCTGTTTCGGTTTGTACTCCGGCGTTGTTGACCAACACGTCCACGCCACCGAAGGTGTTGGCAGCCGCTGCAGCGAGTGCGCCAATGTCGTCCGGATCGCGCATATCTGCGCTGACGAAGTGAGCAGTGCCGCCGTTTTCCGTAATCTCCTGGACGACGGCCTCGCCAGCCGTGGCCGTCCGCCCGGAAACGATCACGTTCGCGCCTTCGGCACCAAACCGGCGGGCAACACCGGCACCGATCCCTCGAGTAGAGCCGGTAACGATGACCGTTTGACCGTCAAATCGGTCGGGGACCGCGTGTGCGGTCGGTGAAGGTGGGCGGATCGTCACGTTACCACTCCGCCACGCTGCCGTCGTCGTGACGCCAGATCGGGTTGTGCCAGTCGACGCCGCCGGTCTGTTCTCTGACGTGGCGTTCGTCGATCTCGATCCCGAGTCCGGGACCGTCCGGGAGGTCGACGTACCCATCGCGGTACTCGAACACCGACGGATCGGCCAGGTAATCGAGGACGTCGCTCGTTTCGTTGTAGTGGATATCCAGGCTCTGTTCCTGAATCAGCGTATTCGGGGAACAGGCATCGACCTGGATGCAGGACGCGAGGGCGATTGGCCCGAGTGGACAGTGTGGGGCCACGGAGACGTCGTACGCCTCGGCCATCGCGGCGATCTTTTTGACCTCCGTAATCCCGCCTGCGTGAGAGAGGTCTGGTTGGATCACGTCGACGGCGTTCTCCTCGAAAATCTGCTTGAAATCCCATCGGGAGTACATCCGCTCTCCGGTCGCGATCGGAATCGTCGTCGCCGCCCGAATATCCGCCAGGGCGTCGTTGTGCTCGGGCAACACCGGCTCTTCGATGAACATCGGATGATAGGGCTCGAGCGCAGCGGCCAGCCGGCGGGCCATCGGCTTGGCCACGCGTCCATGGAAGTCAACGCCGATGTCGACTTCGTCCCCGACTGCCTCGCGAACGGCCGCGATACGGTCGACCGCGTCGGCGACTGCCCGCGGGTTGTCGACAGTTCGGAGCTCCGGAGTCGCGTTCATTTTGAGTGCGGTAAATCCCTCGTCTACTTTCTCTTTGGCCGCATCGCCAACGTCTCGAGGCCGGTCGCCACCGATCCATTGGTAGACGCGAACGCGGTTTCTGGCCGGCCCTCCGAGAAGTTCGTACACGGGTGCGCCGAACGTCTTGCCTTTGATGTCCCAGAGCGCCTGGTCGACGCCAGCGATAGCCGACATCAACACTGGCCCGCCGCGATAGAAGCCACCGCGATACATCGCCTGCCAGTGGTCCTCGATCCGACTCGGGTCTTCGCCGAGCAGGTAGTTGTCGAGCAATTCTTCGACGGCCGTTCGGACCGTTCGGGCCCGCCCCTCGACGACTGGCTCTCCCCAGCCGACGACGCCGTCGCTCGTCGTCAACTTCAAAAAGAGCCATCGTGGGGGGACCTCGAACAGTTCGTAATCAGTGATGCGCATTCAGTTAGACACCTCAGGGTGGAGATCGGGTGTGGAGTCGTCAGTTTTCGTTTTCAGTGCGTCGCCAGTTGCCGCGTCGAACAGGTAGAGTGCCTCTTCTTCGAAGCCAAAGGCGACGCGTTGATCAGCGACGGGGCGTTTCGTCGGCTCGACACGAGCGGTCATCTCGATGTCCTCGAGGTCCATGTAACAGAAATTCTCGTTCCCCATGGGTTCGACGACCGTGACCGTGGCGTGATTAGTGCCGTCTTCGATCAGCGTGATATCCTCTGGTCTGATCCCCACGCGTACGGTGTCGTGACCATCGACCGGCAACGGGTCCTCGAGCGTGTAGGTGAAGTCCCCGGGCCCAATGAGCGTGCCATCGTTGACGGAGGCACTAAAGAGGTTGATACTCGGCGAACCGATGAAATCGGCAACGAACTCGTTCGATGGGTGACGATAGACCTCCTCCGGTGGCCCAACTTGCTGGAGTTCACCGGCGTTCATTACGGCGATCCGGTCGCCCATCGCCATCGCTTCTGTCTGGTCGTGAGTGACGTAGACCGTCGTGACGTCGAGGTCTTGCTGGAGTTCCTGGAGCTCCGTTCGCATATCCGAGCGGAGTTTCGCATCGAGGTTGCTCAGGGGTTCGTCCATCAGGAAGACTTCCGGCTCACGCACGATTGCCCGGCCAAGCGCGACACGCTGTTGTTGGCCGCCCGAGAGTGCCTTCGGTTTGTCGCCGAGGAGCTCTTCGATGCCAAGCATTTCAGCGACGCCCACGACGCGGTCGTCGATTTCGTCGGCCGTCATCTTCGTCGAGAGCTTGAGCCCGAACCCGATGTTCTGGCGGACCGTCATATGCGGGTAGAGCGCGTAGTTCTGAAAGACCATCGCGACGTCGCGCTCACTCGCACGGTAGTCAGTTACGTCATGGTCGTCGAACAGGAGCGTTCCGTCGGTGATGTCCTCGAGGCCAGCGATACAACGGAGCGTCGTCGACTTTCCACACCCGGAGGGACCGACGAGGACGAGAAACTCCCCGTCGGCCACCTCGAGTGAGACGGTATCTGCGGCAACGACGGCTTCGCCGCCTGGATCGTACACTTTGGTGAGTTCGTCGAGCGTTATGCGTGCCATGGGTTTGTGGGTGGTGTCGGATTCGGTGTGGTGTGTGGTGGGTGTCTCATTATTCTTTGAGCGATCCAGCGAGGATCCCGCTGACGAACTGTTTCTGGAGGACCAGGAACAGGATCGCCATCGGGATGATCGCGAGCGAACTCGCGACCATGATCTGGTCGTAGTTGATCCGGCGACTCTCCTCTAATCCCGAGAGGGCAACCGGGATCGTGTAGTTGCCCGGGTCCTCGAGGATGACCAGCGGGTAGAGGAACAGGTCCCACTGGAACAGGAAGAGGATGATGGCGAGTGCGGCGATCGACGAGCGCATCGCCGGGAGTGCGATCCGGTAAAAGATCTGGAACTCCGTCGCCCCGTCCATGCGCGCTGACTCGAGTAGGGCGTCAGGTATCGATTTCATGTTTTGGCGCATGAGGAAGATCCCGATCGGGTTTGCGAGCCAGGGCAGGATGATGGCCCTGAACGTGTCCGTCCAGTCGATCTGTGCCATCATCAAGAACAGGGGGATGACGAGCAACTGGATGGGCAGGACGAGCGTCGCCAGGATCAGGTAGAAGATCGGTTCTTTGAACCGGAACTCGTACTTCGCGAAGGCGAATCCGGCCATCGAACAGAGGATGACCGAGAGCGCGGTGTAAACGACGGCGATGAACACGCTGTTCCAGATCGAGATCACGAACTGTGTTTCCTCGTGCAAGACGGCGAAGTTCGCGAAGAACTCCGTGCCGGGGTACAGCCGTGGTGGGAAGCGGATGAACTCCTCCTGTGGGAGCGTCGCGGCGACGATCATCCAGTACAGCGGGACCATCATTCCGATGGTCATCACGATGATGAACGAGTAGGTGAGGAACTTCCAGACGGCATCTTTGCGTCGTTGTTCGCGCATCAGTCGTCACCCCCGAGTTTGATCTGGATGATCGAAATGACGCTCACGATCGCGACGAAGACGACGGTCAGCGCGCTTGCGTAGCCCAGGTTGGGGCTGCCGACGAACGCCTCTTCGTAGATGTACTGGACGATGGTGATCGTCGCGTTCGTGGGACCGCCGCCGGTGATGACGTACGGCTCGGCAAACAGTTTGAACGTCCCGATCGTCGAAAGAACGACAACGAACAACAACACCGGACGGAGCTGTGGGAGTGTCACGTAGCGGAACTTCTCCCACCGGCTGGCACCGTCGATCTCGGCCGCCTCGTAGAGTTGCGTGGAGATCGTCTGGAGTCCGGCAAGTAAGATGATCATGTTGTAGCCGGTCCATCGCCAGGTGACCGCCGAGATGATCGTCTTTCGGGCCCAGAACTCACTACGCATCCACTCGACCGGCTCGATGCCGACCTGCGTGAGCATGTAGTTGATGAACCCCGTTTCGTTGAACAGGATCAGGAAAATCGTCGAGTACGCAACGATGTTCGCCGACACAGGCAGCGCAACGGCCGTGCGGAACACGCCCTTGAACCGGACGAACCCCGCATTCAATGCAAGTGCGAGTGCCAGCGCGAGCCCGATCATGATCGGAACCTGAATCAACAGGATGTAGGTCGTGTTGTACATCGACTGCCAGAACAGGCCATCACCGAGCATCCGCGAGTAGTTTCCGAACCCGATGAACGTGAGCTCAGCTATTTGTGGAAACTCGATGAAGAACGGTCCGAAGTCGATAAAAAACAGGGTGTCGCCACTCACTCCCTCGTAACGGAAAAACGAGAGATAGATGGTGTAGACAACCGGGAATAACAGAAACAGCCCGAACAGGAAAAAGAACGGTGAGATCAACACGTACGCGACCTGTGCGAACGTCAGGCTCGGCAGGACAGAACTGATATCTTGCCGGGCCCAGCGCAGTCGATCCCGCACGCTCGAGGACCGCTCGGGACTGCTTGAAGAACGTTTCGTAGCCATGCGCGTTCCAGGTTCAGGCCAGGTCGCGATCGGTTCGGTCGGCGACCTCTTCGGCGGCCGCCATCACGGTATCTTCTGGGTCTTCGTCGTCTCGAAGCATCGCGAGGAAGTGGTTGTTGATCGCGTCTGAAACGTATGGCGTATCGACCGAGTACTGGTACTCGGGCATCTCCTCGGCGACGTCGGCGAAGACGCGGCGGGCAGCTTGGCCGTCGTAGAAGTCGAGTTCTTCGTCGAAGACGTCATCCTGCTCGTACGTCGTTTCGAGCGCCGGGAAGAGCCCGTACTCGTCGTACATGAGGAGTTGCATCTCATCGGTGGCGAGGGTCCACTTGACGAAATCCCAGGCTCGGTTAGCCTCGGCGTCGTCGATCTGGGACGGGATCATCAGGCTCGAGCCTCCCCAGTTCGAGGCGCGTGGGCCGCCTTCTTCGTGGGCGGGGATGCGATAGACGCCCCAGTTTCCGGCGGTGTCCGGAAGTTCAGCGCGGAGCGTTCCTTCCATCCAGGCGGCGGACGGGAGCGAAGCAATCTCGCCCTCGCCGTAGGCATTGAACCATTCAGTCGACCAGCCGTCGTACGTCGAGGCAATGCCACTATCGTAGAGTTGCTTCAACGTTTCTGCGATCATCAGCGAGTCGTCGTTGTGAATATTGACCTCGCCATCCTCGGTGAACGGTCGGTTACCGAGTTGGCGGAACTGATAGCGCCAGACGCCGTCCAGATCGTTCTCCGGGATGTTGAACATGTAGACGTCGTCCGGTAGCTTCTCTCCTTCTTCCTGGAAGTCCTCCCACGTTTCGATGCTGTCGGCGTCCAGATCGTGTTCATCGTAGACGTCGCGTCGGTAGTAGACCGCCGTTGGGCCGATGTCCCACGGGATTGCGTAAATCGAGTCGTCCTCGATGAGCGAGGCCCACGCGCCCTCGACGAAGTCCCCTTCGATGCCGGACTCGTCGACGCGGTCGGTAATGTCCGCGATAGCGCCCGTGCCGATGTCCGCCGGGCCGTCGATCAACTCGAGCATGGCGACGTCCGGTGCACCGGACCCCGCAGTCAGCCGACTCCGAAGGTCCTCTTTCATCGCGTCTTGACCGAACTCCTCGACGTCGACCGTGGCGTCATATTCGTCCATGTACGCATCGGCGGTGAGCTCGAGGGAGTTCGCGGCAACGTCCCAGCCCCAGACATCGATCTGATCGGCCATTTCGTCGCCGGCTGCGTCATCGTCCCCTGTGTCGTCCCCATCGTCATCGGGGTCGCCGGTTCCAATACATCCCGCAAGCGCGGCTGTTCCCGCACCCGCAGCACTGATCAACACCCGTCGCCGGCCAAATTTTGTGGTATCACTTGGCATGATTCTCACTGGCTATCAACACACTACTGGCATGAATACTTAAACCTTTCGTAGGGCGAGGATCCGAACACGCCACCGTTGTCGACTTATGGTGTGTTCTCGAGGGGAAAACACCCTCTATTTATATACTAATCTGCGGCAGAATTGGCGATTCTAAGGCAAAAATTGCTGCAACTATCTATGTTTGTCCCTCTTCCTTCATGAATATATGTTTCGAATACACCTCCTGTTCGCCCATAGAGAACAACAGTTTTGTACCTCCCCCCACGTATACCAGTACCGAACGATGCCCGAACACGATCGCGTTTCTGTTCAAGCGACCGCAACCACGTTCGCGATCGTAGAGGCCCTCAGGGATCGAAACGACGCAGGTGTCACCGAGTTAGCCACCGAACTCGAGCGATCGAAAAGTGCGATTCACAATCACCTATCGACACTCGAGACACTCGGCTACGTTGCCAGCACCGACGGCCGTTACGCACTGACGCACCGATTTTTACGTCTCGGGTTAGCCACACGCGAACGCAATAGTGTCTACCGTGCGGCAAAGGAGGACCTCAGAACACTTGCCCAGACGACTGGTGATTGTGTCAACTTGGTCGTCCCGGAAGATGACGCTGGGGTGTACATCCACCGCGTCGGTGGCGATGACCACCCAATTCCCGAAGGTGGCCGCGTTGCTTTACACGCCTCAGCTGCCGGAAAAGCGATCCTGGCTTATCGAGATCACGATACAGTAGACGCCTTTATCGATCGTCATGGACTCCCAGCACTCACCGAGCGGACGGTCACAGATCCAGGGGTTCTCCGGAGCCAACTCCGTTCGATACGGGACCGACGGGTTGCGTTCGACCGCGGCGAACAAACGCCTGATTGGCAGTGTGTGGCGAGTCCAATCGTGGTCGAGGATACCCCAGTAGCGGCGATCAGTGTTTCCGGTCCAATCGATCGAATGCATGGCAAACGCCTCGAGGAAGACGTCACCGGTCTCGTCGTAAGCACAGCAAAAGCCATCGAACTCGAGTTACTCTGAACGGAAACCGGTCGCTAACAATAGCCCTGTCTGTTCTCCACCCGGCCATGACGAAGTCAGCAGAGCCGTCGGTCGTCTACGTCGGGTGCACGGCCCCGGCTCGAGACGTTCTCGAGACCTTGCTCGAGCGTGGAGTCCCTATCACTGCCGTGGTCACGATTGGTCGCGACATGGCGAGCGCGAACGCTGTGTCAGGGTACGCCTCACTGCGGCCCACAGCCGAGAAAAACGGACTCGAGGTCTACGAGCCACGGCGGTATGCGATGGATACCGACGCGGATTTCGATTTCTTCGAGACAGTGAACCCCGACCTCCTCATCGTCAACGGCTGGCAACGGTTGATCCCGGAATCGATCCTGGAGACAACGACACACGGCGCACTCGGCAATCATGGAAGTGCCTTTGGTCTCCCAAAAGGACGTGGTCGTTCACCACTGAACTGGTCACTCATCGAGGGCCGGGACCGCTTCTTACTCTCGGTAATCCGTCTCGACCCCGGTGCGGACTCGGGAGATGTCGTCACGACCACGAAATTCGACATCACGACCCACGATACGATAGAGACGCTGTACTACAAAGTCACGATGTGCCTCAAGCAAATGTTGCTCGAGGTTGTCGATCCTATTCTTGCCGGTGAGCGTCCGTTCGAGCCACAAGCTGGCGAACCGACGTACTACCCGAAGCGAAACCCTGAAGACGGCGAAATCAACTGGGAAGACGGGACACAGGCAGTGTACAATCTGGTCAGAGCGGTCGCCGATCCCTACCCCGGTGCATTCACACACGCCGACGACGATCGAATCATGATCTGGGATGCGATCCCCTTTTCTGCGGACCTCGAGCCGACAGCACGCGCAGGAACCGTCGTCGAAGTGTTTTGGACTGGCGATTTCGTCGTCGCGACGGCCGATGGCACGATTCTCGTCCGAGAGTGGGAGTCACCGGGATGGGAACCTGCCGTCGGCGACCGTTTCGATTCTTCGGGGACCCCTGACCGAGTCGACAGCCCCGATAACCACGCGAACCTCTCGAGTGATCAGTCGAATGACTGAGTGTACGACGCTCGGGCGCTTCGCCTATACACTCGAGGAGTACCGAACGCTTCTCGAATCATTACTCGCTGACGGCTTCGAGTTCGTTGGCTTTGGCCGCCCACTCCAGGATGACGAAATCGTGTTACGCCACGATGTCGATCTCTCGCCGAAACTCGCCCTGGAGATGGCCAAAATTGAGGCCAGCCTCGACGTCAAATCGACTTACTGTGTGCTAGTGACTACACCGATCTACAACTTACTCGAGGTCGAACACGCCCGAGCCCTCGCGGAAATCCGAGCGCTTGGCCACGATATTGCCGTCCACTTCAACACCCACCACTACTGGGACAGCGAACCCTCACCCGATGAACTTGGCACACAGGTTCGTGCTGAGTGTGACGTCCTCGGCACGATCCTCGGCCAACACGTCGAGACGGTCTCGTTTCACCGACCGCCGTCGTGGGTCCTCGACGTCGATTTCGACGGGTTCGAAAA
>PUKM01000279.1 GCA_003552325.1 Natrialbaceae archaeon
CACACAGTATCTCCGAGCGTTCCAACTCAGACGAGAACTCTACCGTAAACCCGGACGAGAAGCTCTCAAACACGCCGTCAAAGCAACTCTCTAAAATCAACAATCTCCTACACAAGAGCGTAGCACCTATTTCAGCTAAATCGGCACTTATTTTATGTTCAGCAAACAAACATCTGCTTGCCGGCGTACTGATCTGCCAGATTCATCGTGTCGCCGGCGCACCAATCACAGAGGGTCGTTTCCCACCTCTGTGTCTTCACATTGATTGGAAGGCCGGAAGCCCACGATTTTACCGAGGATCGAGTAGAAAGCCTTGCGCTCCAGCGCGTGGAGGATGTTAACCCGGCCCCTCGGACGGGGGAAATCGAATAATGTTTATTATTTTATATTCTATCAATATATGCTTATAACATATACTTTTGCTGTGATGTATGTGTGTATCAGCGATACTTGCTCTCCTGGCTAATATTTGCAAAACGCCGCCTCTAGCATATTGAAGCCACATAGAAGCCATCACCGAGGGGTATCTTTAACCGCACTACTAACTAAATGCGGCTATGACAAATACACAAGTATCCAAACCACGAGCTCATGTACATGTCCGAAATATTGGTGGAATCGATGAAACAGACGTTACGTTGTCACCCGGTATTTCGATTTTGACAGGCCGAAACGCGACAAACCGGACATCTTTCCTTCAGGCATTGATGACTGGTCTTGGAAGCACTCGGAGTTCTCTCAAAGCGGATGCAGATGAGGGATCAGTAACCATTGAGTTCAACGGGGACACGTACACGCGAACACTCTCCCGAGAAAATGGACGTGTTACATTTAGTGGCGATCCTTATCTTGAGGACCCAGCGGTTGCTGATCTCTTTGCTTTCCTCCTCGAAAACAATGAGGCACGGCGCGCCGTGGCTCGCGGTGAGAACCTCCGTGATGTCATCATGCGCCCTATCGATACAGATCGCATAGAAGCCGACATTGCAGCGTGCCGCCGGGAGCGTGATGATCTCGAATCCAAAATTGAGCGGCTGGAGACGATTGAGCAGGAACTTCCAGACTTGGAAGCGAAACGAAAAAATAAGCGTGATGAGCTCGCTTCGGCAAAAGAGCAGTTGAAAGCGGTTCGAGCCCAACTTGCGGAGCTTGATACTGGTGCTGAAGAAAGCCGAACGCGCAAGCAGGAATTAGAAGAAGCATTCCAGGATGTACGGGACGCTCGCGCAGAACTAGAGCAGTTTGAATTCGATCTTGAAACTGAACAATCGACACTTGCACAATTGAAAAATGAGCGTGATGAGCTTTCAGAAGCGCTTGCAGATACCGACACACCAGATGGGAGCCCGGACGAACTTGCCCAGCAGATTGATCATCTCCGTCAACGCAAGGAGTCGTTAGATGAGACGATCAGTCAACTCGGAAGCATCATTGAGTTCAACAAAGAAATGACCGAGGGAGCTGGCGTCACGATTGATAGCGTCGGAAGTGATGCTACAGATACAGATGATCCAACAGCGGCGCTCGTTGCCGAGGATGCAATTACTTGTTGGACTTGTGGTTCCGACGTCCAGTCGACACAAATTGAATCCACGCTTGAGCAACTCCGTGATCTCCGGGCGGACAAACTTGCTGACAGAAACGACATTCAGGCAGAGATCGACGATCTCACCAGTCGACAGTCGCAAATTCAGGCTACCCTTCGCGAACGCGAACAGATGCAGCGCCGACTCTCCACGGTTAAATCCGACATAGAGAGTACTCAAGACCGAATTGATAACCTCGCTTCACAAATCACTGAGAAAGAATCCGAGGTCGCTGCGCTTGAGCAAACAGCCGAATCGATTGATACGGCGGATCACGATGAGGCACTTGAGCTCCACCGGGAGGCTAATACCCTTGAGCTCCGGATTGACAGAATTACAGAGACTCTTTCGTCACTTGACACAGAAATCACCGAGCGTGAAACGGCACTCACCGAGCGAGAATCACTCATGGCAAAGCGTGATGAGCTTTCTGACCGCTTGGTCGAACTTCGAACGCGTGTCGATCAAATTGAGGCGACTGCGGTTGAATCGTTTAATGACCACATGGAGACTGTACTTGCTCTGCTTGAATATGAGAATCTTGAACGAATTTGGATTGAACGTCGTGACAAACAAGTCCGTGATGGACGGCGGAAAGTCGCTCAAACGGTATTCGAACTTCATATTGTTCGCCAGACAGCAGACGGAACGGCCTATCAGGATACCAGCGATCACCTGTCTGAGAGCGAACGGGAAGTGACAGGACTCGTTTTTGCACTTGCTGGCTACCTTGCCCATGAAGTCCACAAGGAGGTTCCATTCATCCTTCTCGATTCACTCGAAGCGATTGATTCTGATCGTATTGCCCGCGTGATTGAATACTTTGAGGAGTATACCGACTACTTGATCGCAGCGTTACTGCCTGCTGACGCTGACCCTCTCTCTGCAGATCACACGCTGATCGAGGGCCTCGAGTAGCAGTCCTACAAAACAGAATTGACATGGGTGTGCTTACACCGTTAATTTTGTAACGATCCTCTAGTTGTAGTTCGTATGAAAGGCAATAAAAATAACAAACGTACAAAAGTAACCCGTCTTATTGACAAATACGATCTTGACGGGATGGGCGCGCAACTTGAAGCCGATTGGACGGGAGTTTCTGGTGAGCGGACCAGCCTCCGGGATCTTGCTGATGAGTTCAATTATGCCATTCTTGAAGCCGCTCTCAGAGCTGCCAACGTTTCGCCGGCCCAGTTCGAACTCAGTGGGATCTATACTGCTCTCGCCGACTCCGGAGCCGAACAGACGCGTGCAAAACGTCGACTGGAACGTGAAGGCGTGTGTGTCGATGACCTCCTGCGAGATTTTGTGACACACCAGGCGATATACACCTATCTCACGGAATACCGTGAGGCAAGTCTCCCGGAACATACGACGGACACGGTCGAAAAAAAGGTGGAGGCTATCAAAAAACTCCAAGGCCGTCTTGCTGTTGTGATCGACTCTGCTATCTCTTCGTCAGCTTCCACCGGTAGTCTTGATCATAGCGATTATGATGTCCTCATTGATGTCCGCGTCATCTGTCCTGCATGTGGCTCTGATTCTACTGTCGGGACTCTCCTTCGTGAAGGCGGCTGTGACTGCGATAATTCTTCTCACTCTCAAGGTGAGAACTGAGGCTCTTAGCTTCTTTTTGTTCAAGGAGACACCCCCGTCGTTTGCGATGCTGCTCGCTGTGACCGCGATATTTCTGGCTACTGCCCCTCATGCTGACCTCTTGGAAGCTAGTTCTTCCCAGATTTAACTCAGCTTTGAACGTTGAAGTAGGATCGTGACGTAGGCGGTAGCGAACACGGATGATGCCGATTACGGACTTCTTGTCGTGCACGCGTGTATTCGACGAGTTCGAGTCACTGTCACCCGCACAACGTCAGCACGCGAAAACCTACGCCACCGGTCTTGTTGCGGCCAGCAACAAGACCGTGGCAGGCATCGCACGCGAAGTCCTTCCAGCTGGAGACAAACGCGCTCTCAACAAGTTCCTCACCGAGTACGACTGGGACGAACAGCAATTTA
>PUKM01000099.1 GCA_003552325.1 Natrialbaceae archaeon
CCAGTTATCGACCCAGCCGTCGCAGACGACGCTGTACGGCAGTGATTCCGCTCAGCGCACGAACGACCAACTGCGGCGGAAGCGACGAGGGGAAGGCAAACGGGCCGACACGCGAGGTCGCGATCGTTCGCGCCTCGAGGAACCGATCGATTCCCTCGGGGCCTTGTCGTCGGCCCAGGCCGGAATCGCCGACGCCTCCCATCGGTGTCCCCGTGGCCGACCACCCGGCAACGAACCCATCATTGATACAGACCGTGCCACACTCGATCTGCCGGGCGATCGCACGGCCGCGGTCACGGTCGGCCGTCCAAACGCTCGCGTTCAGCCCGTATGGGGAGTCGTTGGCCCGTTCGATGGCCGCTGCGGTGTCACGCACGGGTGTCACGGAAACCACGGGTCCGAACGTCTCCTCACAGGCGATGCGGTCGGTCGGGTCCACGTCAGTCAGTACCGTCGGTTCGTACCAGCACGGACCGATATCGGGGCGAGGCCGCCCACCGGTCAGAACGGTCGCTCCCTCGCTTTTTGCGTCGGTCACGAACTGGTCGACCCGTTCCAGGTGATCCACGTCGATGAGCGAACCGATGTCAGGGCCGAAGTCGAACGCGTGTCCGAGCGTCAGTGCCCGCGTTTCCTCGAGGAAGGCCTGGAGAAACGCCTCGTACTGGCGTTCGGCGACGTAGATACGTTCGGGAGCCAGACAGAGTTGGCCGGCGTTCGTGTATGCCGCCGCGGCCGCCCCACGTGCAGCCTGGGCCACGTCTGCGTCCTCGAGCACGAGCAGTGGGTTCTTCCCCCCGAGCTCGAGCGAGCAGCCGATGAGGTTTCGACCGGCACGTTCGGCGACGGCCCGCCCGGTTTCCGTGCCGCCGGTAAACGCGACGTAATCTACGGCGTCGATCAGCGCCGACCCAGCCGTTCCCCCCTCGCCGGTGACCACCTGAAACACCCCAGCCGGAAGCCCCGCTTCCTCGAGGAGGTCGGCGAGGGCAGTTGCGGCGAACGGCGTCCGTTCGTCGGGCTTACAGACGACCGCGTTGCCCGCGAGCAACGCCGGAATCGCATCGGTGATCGACAACATCATCGGGTAGTTCCACGGCGAGATCACGCCGACGACCCCCACCGGGTCCTTCGTCACTACCGCGTCAGTGATGAGCGGGAACGCTCCCTGGCGTCGGTCATCGGCCAGCACGGCAGGCCCGTTGTGCACGTAGTACGAACACGTCGACGGCACGTCGAGGATCCCCTGGAGGGCGTGAATACGGGCCTTCCCCGTCTCGAGTTGGATCAGATCGAGCAGTTCCGTCCGGTTGGCAACGACGAGATCGGCGAACCGCTCGAGAATAGCGGCGCGTTCCCCGAACGGCGTTCGTTCCCACTCGCGCTGGGCTGTCCGGCTCTCCTCGACCACCGCACTGATCGTTTCGGGAGCACTCGCGGGGACCGAGGCGAGCGTCTCACCGGTAACGGGGCTCTCGACGTCGATCGACGACGCCCCCTGAGACCGCTCGAGACGGTCGGTAAGGGAAGCGAGCCGAGTCGACGTGATCGACGTCTCTTCGAGTAGGCGTACGGGGCGTCCCTGTGACATGACAGCGGTATGGACTCCTGAAATAAAAGCAAACGTGTAGGAGCGATTCGTGCACCCGCCCGCCCTCGGCTCAGTGTTCGGCGTAAATCCCGTCGACCACGTCGTCGAATCGCTCGAGGATGACCCGGCGTTTCTTCTTCATCGTCGGCGTCAACATCTCGTTGTCCTCGGTGAACTCCACGGGGACGAGTTCGAACTGTTTGATCTGTTCGTGTTTTTCGAAGTCCGCGTTGACCCGGGTGACCTCCTCGTTGACGTACGCCTTGACCCGGTCGTCGGCACAGATCGCGGCCGAATCCTCGGGCAAATCGAGCCCCTCCTCGGCTGCCCACGCCCGAACGTGCTCGAGGTTCGGGACAATGAGGGCACCGACGAACTTCTCGCCGTCGCCGACGACCATACACTGTTCGACGACTTCGCTGGCGGCGAAGGCGTCCTCGATGGGAGCCGGAGCGACGTTCTTGCCCGTCGAGAGCACGAGAATCTGTTTGACGCGCTCGCGGAACTCGACGTAGCCGTCCGGACGCTGGTGAACGATATCGCCGGTCCGGAACCACCGGCCGTCATCGTCCTCGATGAAGGCCCGCTCGGTCGCGTTCGGTTTGTTCCAGTAGCCCTCGATGACGTTCGGTCCCTGGACGAGGAGTTCGCCGACCGTCCCAGGGTCGTCGAAGGCGTCCTGATCGGCCACCGATTCGTCGACGCGGAGGGCCACCTCGGGAAGTGCCGGACCAATAGTCCCGATTTCGGGGGCTTCGGGCGGATTGACGGTGACGACGGGGGCCGTCTCGGTGAGCCCATACCCCTCGTAAATCGGGAGCCCCATCCCGTGATAGAGCGTACAGAGTTCACCGGAGAGGCTGCCGCCGCCGCTGATCAGGAGCTCGATCTCGTTACCGAGAGCCTCCCTGACCTGTGCGAACACGAGTCGGTCTGCGAGGGCGTGTTTCGCCCGCAGTCCCGCCCCGGGATCGTCGGTTGACGCATACGCAACACCCACATCGGTGGCCCAGTGGAAGATTCGCTCTTTGATCGACGATTCACTCGCCTGCTCGCGGATCGCGTCGTAAATTTTCTCGTAAACGCGAGGGACGCTTGTCGCTGCCGAGGGCGAGACGGCACCGAAGTCGTCTCTGAGCGTGTCGGGGCTCTCGGCGTAGGCGACACACGCCCCGCTAGCGAACATGAGGAAGTGCCCAGCGGTTCGCTCGAAGACGTGAGCCAGTGGGAGAAACGAGACCGTCTGGGTCTCCTCGTCGATGACCGGGACATCTGCCGGTTTGTCCGGCCGTGGGCCGTACCGTTTTCGAATCTGGGCCACGTTCGAACTGAAGTTGCCGTGGGTCAATTGGACCCCTTTTGGCCGCCCGGTCGTCCCGCTCGTGTAGATCAGACTCGCCAGATCGTCGCCGTCTCGGTCGTCCAGCCACTCCTGATAGGCCTCAGCATCGTCGCTCTCTTCACCCTGTTCGTGGACATCCGCGAGGGTCAAGATATCCGAACGGTCGTCGTACGCACTCGAGAGCTCGTCCATCGAGACGATGAACTCGAGGGAGAGGTCATCTTCGACCTCGAGGACGCGCTCGAGTAAGGACTCGTTTTCGACGACGACGCCGGTCGCGTCCGGATCGTCGAGCAGATACCGCACCTGGTCGGCCGAGGAACTCCGGTAGACGGTAGTGACGACGCCGCCCGCCGAAAGGAGGGCGAAATCCGTCTGTGCCCACTCCATCCGCGTGTCCGCGTACAACCCTACTCGTGCGCCGTCCTCGACGCCGAGGGCCCGAAAGCCGGCGGCGAGTCGCCTGACTGCGGCGCGCATCTCGCTGTAGGAGATGGCCCGGTAGGCACCGTCTGGAGCCGCCGGAAACACCACATCAGTCATCGAACGGTCGTACACGCCGCCCTTGTACCGCTGTGCCGGTCGATTCCCGTGCCGTTCGGCTGCGTCGTCGAACAGCCTCGGGAGACTCGTCGCCCCAGTTACCTCGTCCGCATAGC
>PUKM01000103.1 GCA_003552325.1 Natrialbaceae archaeon
ATGCGCTTCCATACCACACTATTCGTGAGCAGCGCGGAAAAGGGTGTCTTGAATATCCGAACTTCCAACATACGAGGGGCTAACGTCGGACTACCGTGGGTGGGCGGCGGGGTGTTTGGCTGGGTCACTCGAGTGGGGTATGGTAGCGAGGGAGGAGACTTTCGAAATCCTTTTTTATACCATCGACCGAGGTGTGAGTGAGCCGCCTTAGCTCAGACTGGGAGAGCACTCGACTGAAGATCGAGCTGTCCCCGGTTCAAATCCGGGAGGCGGCATACTTTTGCGGCGAGCAAATTCGCGAGCCGCAGGTATGCATCCCGATCGGATTTGAATGAGAGAACACCGAGCAACAGCGAGGTGTTCGCGTGGTTCAAATCCGGGAGGCGGCACTTTTCCTGCGACCGACGTGAGCAGTGAACATGACTCCGACCGCGAGTTGAACCCTGGAAGCCGCAACCGAGAGCGAAGCGAGCAGTCCGTCTTCCTTCGGTTCAAATCCGGGAGGCGGCACTTTTCCTACCGGATACTTTCGCGAGCCGTCCGTATACGATGCCAGCCCGATTCGATACATGCTCGTTCACGCGACTGGCCCACTCGAGTGAACGTCGAACTGCTCCCGGACATGCGAGCGCCGTGAACGAGGAAGGTGAGTCCAGAGACGATGACATAGTGTGACTTTTTGCTGGGGACACTGTATATTCAGGGAGCGGAATCCCGTTGAACCGACCAGATGAACATCCCGTACAACCGAACACAACGACACCATGATAACTGCACAAACGCGAGAGCCGTGCCGCGGCGAATCCGGAAGCAGAGACGACCGTCCGTCGGGTAACCACTACCAGCCAGCAGGCGGTGATTCCAGATGAGCGACGCAGGGGGCGACTGGCGACGCGGGCTCGAGGCGGTGGACGCGGTTCTCCTCGATGAGTATCAACGTGGGTTTCCGATCCAGCAGGAGCCGTATCAGGCGCTCGAGGCCGTGACGGGCCTCGAAGAGACGGCGATCCTAGAACGTGTTCGGGCCCATTGTGAGGCGGGTCTCGTCCGACGGCTCGGCCCCGTCCTCGATCCGTCGGTGATCGGCTCCTCGACGCTCGCCGCCCTGGCCGTTCCCGAGGACGAATTCGCGGCGGTAACCGAGGTGGTCAACGCCTATCCCGAAGTCAGTCACAACTATCGCCGCGACCACGAGTGGAACATGTGGTTCGTCTTGACTGCTGCTTCCAGGGACCGTCGAGACGAGATCCTCGAGGAGATCGCCACCCAAACCGGGCACGAACCACTCGTTTTACCAAAGGAAACCGAGTTCCGGCTCGATCTCCAGTTCCCGGTTGTCGGTGATCGGACCAATGCCGGTGACCGCGGTCGCGAGCACCAGTCGGAACCGGCAGCAACTAGGGGCCACACCGCTGACCAGCCGGCGATGACGGCTCTGGAGGCGACGATTCTCGATGCGGTTCAAAATGGCGTGCCGCTCACGCGAACGCCGTATGCTGATCTCGCTACGGAACTCGACCTCGAGCCGTCAGCAGTCGTGTCAGGAATCGAATCCTGTCTGTCGAAGGGGTTCATCAAGCGGTTCGGGCTCGTCATCGATCACCATGCTGTTGGGTTCCGTCACAATTGCATGGTCGTTTGGGCGGTACCCGACGATCGGATCGATACCGTCGGCGAGCAGGCGGGTCAGCATCCATTCGTGACCAAGTGTTATCACCGCCCACGTCGACCGGACCGTGGCTGGGAGTACACGCTCTTTACGATGATCCACGCCCGTGAGGCGGCTGTCGTCGATCGAACGATCGAGGAACTCAGTATGGATGCTGTCCCCTATCCATACCGGCGTCTCGAGACCGTGAAACGGCTCAAACAGACCGGAACCCGGTACGAGCAACTGCTCGACGCGCAGTCCTGACGCGTGTCGAAAAAATACCGTTCTGGACGCTGTCCAACCGGCGTACACAGCGAGTAATGCGGTACGGAGCAGCCGAGGACGATCAGCGTTGCTGAGGGGTGCTATCGAGGAACTCGTGTGAGTGAGAAACCGGGATGGCGGCGGCGACTGTTTGTGACTGTCACCGGATCTGGGGGCAGTCATTATAGTGGTTCACGACATCACATGCTACCGTATGTCACAGCAAATCAGCGACCACCTTGAGGTCGACGAGTACACCCTCGGCTTAGTCGGGCCCGACCAGGAGTGGGCGGGAACGGTCGCCGACGGCGGTACCGTTCGGACACACACCCCACCGGCGTGTTGGGGGCCGATGATCACCCCCGAGTTCCGCGGTGGCCACGAGGTCACGAAACCAATCGCCGTCGAGGGGGCGAGTGTCGGTGACGCCATCGCGATCACGATCCGCGAGATCGAGGTGACGAGCCTCGCAACCAGTACGGGGACGATGGCAGAACGGACGGACGCCTTCGGTGATGACCCGTTCGTCGATCACGTCTGTCCGGGCTGTGGGCAGGAGTGGCCCGAGACGGTCATCGAGGGAACCGGCCAGGACGCCGTTCGGTGTGCCTCGTGTGGCGAAAACGCCTCCCCGTTCGCCTTCGATTTCGGCGTCACTGTGGTCTTCGACGAGGACCACGAAATCGCGGTGACCGTCGACGAAGAGACGGCCCACGAACTCGGCTCGCGTGCCGAGGAGTGCATTGCCCTCCCGGAGACCTCGAGGCAACACCCGATTCTCGTCTACGGTGCCGGGGAGATGCCGGGGACGCTCAGTCACCTTCGTCCCTTCCTCGGAAACGTGGGGACGACGCCGCCGATCGAAATGCCGGACTCCCACAACGCGGGCGATTTCGGCCAGTCGCTGATCGGGGCCAGCCACGACTGGGGGCTCGAGGCGGCGGACCTCGAGCAGCGGACCGATGGGCACATGGATATCAACGAGGTCAGGCCGGGAGCCGTGCTGATCTGTCCGGTAAAAGTCGACGGGGGCGGGATCTACGTGGGGGATATGCACGCGAACCAGGGTGATGGCGAACTCGCGTTGCACACGACAGACGTCAGTGGGTGGACGGAGTTCGACGTCGAGGTTATCGAGGGGCTGGATATCGACGGCCCGCTGTTGTTGCCCAACGTGGAGGATTTACCGCACATCGGTTCCCCGTTCGACGACGCCGACCGTGACCGTGGCCAGGCACTCGCTACGGCCTACGATATCGATATCGAGGAGACTGGCCCAATACAGGTGATCGGCTCGGGGGAAACGATCAACGCAGCGACCGAGAACGCGTTCGAGCGTGCTGGGACACTGCTGGATATGTCTGAAGGCGAAATCCGGACGCGGTGTACGATCACGGGCGGCGTCGAAATCGGTCGACTGCCGGGGATGGTGCAGTTGACGATGCTCGCGCCGATGGATCGTCTCGAGGAGCGTGGAATCGCCAATCTGGTGCGTGCGCAGTACGATCTGGAGTAGCCTCGCCCTCTTTCGTTTCATCGGACTCCGTTTTTGACCGCCAACGGACCAGTGCTGTGTCCCACACCCGCGCGGTCGAAGGGACCTCCGGGAACACGACTGTACTCACCATCCGGCCGAACGCTTCCTTGAGAACGCGTGTTGGTTCGC
>PUKM01000060.1 GCA_003552325.1 Natrialbaceae archaeon
CAATGGCCAGACGGACCGAGGTGAAAGACACCTACGATCGGATCGCCACACACTTCGCCTCGACGCGGGAGTACGCCTGGCCGGAAGTCGAGGACTTCGTCGAGCAGTTTGCCGCCGGGAACCCGCATGCGGTGGCGCTCGATCTCGGCTGTGGAAACTGTCGACACGCCGAATTACTGGCTCCTCATGCCGACCGTGTGCTTGGACTCGACGTGAGTCGTGGCTTGCTCGAGACGGGGCAAAACCGCGCCGACGACCGGGGATTCACCGTGGCGTTAGTTCAGGGAGATGCAGCGAGGGTTCCGCTTGCAACGGACGCCGTGAACGTCGCGGTCTACGTCGCGACACTGCACCATCTGCCCACCCGAGCGGGCCGCCTCGAGAGTCTGGACGAACTGGCACGCGTGCTCGCCCCCGGCGGCCGGGCGCTGGTTAGCGTCTGGAGCACGCTTCACGACCGGTTCGAGGAAACGGCGGGCTTCGACACGACCGTCGAGTGGACGCTTCCCGGTGGGGAGACGGTCGATCGGTTTTACCACATCTACGATCCAGCCGAGTTCGAAAGGGACCTGGCGGCGAGTCCCCTCGAGTCGATTCGGATTGCACGCTCGAGCGGGAACTGTTATGCCGTCGTCGGTCCCGAACACTGATATGGACGAACTCAACGCCGTCGCCAAGCGCATCCACAACATCGCTCCTCGCCCCGTCGAGTTGACCCTCGAGGACGGGACGACCGCAACGTTCGAACTCGAGTGGGTCGAGTTTTTCCAACAGGAGTTCAAAGGTGAAGGGGCCCGCGTGGATGATCCCGATGCCGCCTATCGATTCGTCTCCAGTGAAGACAACGAGTCGGTCCTCGTCGGGCGGCGGGGCCCCGACGAGGACGGCTGGACGATGCTCGGTGCGGTCCTCGAGGCCGAACCGGCGGAGTGAGCGCGGTTAGGCTTCGGGTGGGCCATCCCACGCCGTCGCATCATCAACCGGTTCGTAGCCGATCACCTCGCGAGCGTGCTCGAGGTCGAACCAGGCGTGGTCACTCGCCGAGCGTCCGTAGAAGATCTCGAACTCGCCGTCGACGTCATCTTTCGCCCCGCGCTCGAGACAACACGCAACCTGCTGGGCGAGGTCACGTCGTGACTGCCACATACACTGCTGGCGGGCAACCTGTGTGTCGTAGGCGTCGCTCTCCCGTTCGAAGTGTCCCGCCTCGACGCCAGCCTCCGCGTCACCGTAGGGGTGATCGTACGCCGGATCGCGGACCGAACAGATGCGGATCGGGTAGACGTTCACCCCGTGGGCGTCGGCGGCCAGTCGCCCCAGCGCCTCGCCGAAGAGTTTGACGACACCGTAGCGGGAATCGGGGCGCGGTGGTGCCGTGTGGTCGATCTCGAGATCGAACGCCGGCTCGTAGATGTCGGGGGCGTGGTCGACCTCGTACATGCCGACGGCGTGGTTCGAGGAGGCGTAGACCACCGTGTCGACGTCTTCCCGGCGGGCTGCCTCGAGTACGTTCGAGATGGCCTGACAGCTCGCGCCAAAGCCGGCCGTCCACTCGAGTGAGCGGTCGTCTGGCCCGCCAAGAAAATCCGGCATACCGAGGTGAACGACGACGTCAACGCCCTCCATTGCGGCGCGGACAGTGGCGTAGTCCGTCACATCGCCGACGAGCGTTTCGACATCCCCGTTTGGGTGTGGTTCGATATCCAGCCAGGTTACGTCGACGGTGATTGCCGCCTCGAGATGATCTCTGAGTGCGGTCCCCACGGTTCCGTTCGCCCCGGTGACGAGCACGTGCATGGCCTTTCCTACGGGCGAGGGGGCTAAAACATCGGTGTTGGTCGACTACCGAGAGGTGGCGTTGCCTGCTCCGGCCCAAGCTATTTTCCGCCGGCGACTGAATTCCCATCTGGCGATCACGATGTCCCCCGACGATACCCCACACGAGCGCGACGTCGAACTGGCCAAAGAAGACGCCGACGGTGAGGATGAGGAGGGACTCACCGAGGAGGAACAGGAAGCCAGAAAACGCCAACAGGAAGCCGAAAACAAAGCCGATATCGAACACGAGTCGACCGAACGTGAGGCGGACGCCCTCGAGCAGGAGAATCCGAATCACCACCGTGACGAAGAGCCGTACAACAGCTAACCTGACTCCTCTGCCCGCGGACCAACCGCGATCCCGTTTTCATTGCTGGTCAGAAGGTAGAGTGCGAACGAAGAGAGCCAGTGTGCGCCCGCGTAGTCGTCGGTAAACGCCTGCTCGAGGCCGACTCGAGCGTGTGCTCGTGTGGCTTCCGTGAGTGGCCGTGCCAGCCGATGGTCGGCCTCGAGGGTGTCGGTTACGCCGGCCAGACACCAGGCCCGTGCGAGGTTCATCCCGACGAAGTGCAGCGCCAGTCCGTCGGCCGTCTCCTCGTCCACCCGAACTGGCGTCGCCACGGTTTCAGGCAACGAACCGGGGAGAAACCCATCGAACCACGATGTGAAGGCAGCAGGCTCGAGCAGGTTCGAAAGCAGGTGTGCTTCGGTCAGCCCCGGCGAGTGGAAGTCCCAGCCGAACGGTTCGTACGCGAACGGATAGTCCTCGTCGGCTTCGAAACACGCGAGCGCGGTCGACCTGACGGCAGACTCGAGCGCCGGTCGGTTCGTCGTTCGGGCATACTCGAGGATTCGGTGCAACGAGAACGCGGAGTTGTAGTGGGTACCGATCCGAAGTGGGCGCTCGAGAGGCAGCCACGTCTCTCGAATTTCGGTTCGGATCCACGCCTCGAGTGGCTCGAGTGCGTCGGCCCACCGGTCGGCGACGGGATCCTCCCACAGGTGCAGTTCCCCGGCTAACAGCAACAGCCACCCCCAGCCGTAGGGCCGTTCGAACGTGGGATTGGCCTCGAGATACGCGCGCTCCTGTTCGACGTTCTCGTGAGTCAGTCGCCCATCGATGGACTCGATGATCGCCTCGCGGTCGGGGTGGTCTGATAGCAGTCGGAGCTGTCGCACGAGCGCCCAGTGGCTGTGGACGGCCGAGTGCCAGTCGTAGCAGCCGAAAAAGACGGGATGGTTCTCCCGCGGCCTGGTCGGTGGTTCCGTCGACTCGAGCGGTCCCGAGTGATGGGGGAACTCGGTGTCGATCGACGCCAGTGGATGGTGCGCGAGCCGCGTCGCGAGTCCCGGCCCGATCCAGTCGGCGCGCCCCGAACAGATCGTCGAGAGGTCGGCCGCCTCGAGTGGATGCATGTCCACCCCTTGAGGGGGCGATGGCTTGAACGCAGTGGGTGGTGTGTGGTATTCTATCACGGTTCTCGGGAGAGGGGAGTGGGCTGCTCGATCGTGTAACAGCGCTTCGGACGAGTCAGTCCTCATCGATCGTCGACCGCTGCCACGACCTCTCCTGTATCCTCCTCCACTCGGTAAACCTCGCACCGAACGGCAACCTCTTTCAATCCTGCACGCAACCCCTCGAGTATGACCACGCTCGGTCTCGTGATCGCCCAGTTCAACCGGCCGATCACCGAAGACATGGAAACCGCTGCGCTCGAGGCCGCCGACGCGGCCGACGCGACGGTCGCCGAC
>PUKM01000274.1 GCA_003552325.1 Natrialbaceae archaeon
AGGCCTCAGCGGACCTCGTGCGGTGTATCGCCGACATGCACGACATCCCCCTCGAGTTCTACACCTCGAACACCTGTATTCAGAACCACGATGGCGGGATCATCGGCCACACGCACGTCCCCGACGGAAGCTGCAGTAATTTCAGCCACGACGGGCGAACCTGCCCGTACCCGGACTGGGACATGGATCACTTCGCCTCGCTGGTCCGGAACGGCGGCGGTGACGGTGGTGGTGGCGACGAATTCGTAGACGGCGACCAGATCGCCACGACCACGGATCTCAACGGTCGGGAGGGCCCAGGTCTCGATCACGACGTGAAACGGACCTACCCGACGGGAACGACAGGCGAGATTATGAACGGGCCCGAAGACGCCGATGGCCACACCTGGTGGGGAGTCCACTTCCCGGACTACAACGAGTGGGTCTGGTGTGTCGAAGACTACCTGACGCACGCCTGAGGCGGTCGTCGGGAGTGTGCGTGAGTCGAGGGCCACGTGCTCTTGACCATCTCCGGTGACCACCCTCGAGCCTCACATCCCACTTACTCGAGCGGTTCATCGATGTGGTCTTTCCACTCGCCGATACCGGAGGGGTCGAGGTGGACGTGTGCATCACCGACGTCCGTTTCCGCCCGCAGCATTTCGATCAGATCCGTCTCGAGGTCGTGGGCGTCCCGCAAGGGCATGTCGCCGTCGACTTCCACGTGCACTTCGACCTCGAGGACGGTCCCGTCGTAGAACACCCGAAGGTCGTGAAATCCCTCGACACCGGGATGAGCCAGCAGCGTGGACTCGAGTTCCTGCTGGCGGTCTGCCGGGGCAGCTTTCCCCGAGAGGTAGGTGAGGTTTTCACGGCCAATCTCGAGTCCCTGGTAGATCACGAGGAGGCTGACGAGGGCACCGGCGAGGGCGTCGAACCACGCATAGCCGAGGGCGATGCCGATGACGCCGACGAGCGCGGCCGTCGTCGTATAGAGATCGTTGAGACAGTCGACGGCGAGTGCACGGAGGGCGGTCGACTCGAGGTCGGCGTTGGCCCGCATAGTGTACCAGTAGACCAGGTACATATCGGCCATCGCGAACAGGAGGGCACCGACCAGCACATAGCTGAAGACGACCTCCGAGCCCTCCAGGAGCCCGAGTGCGGACTCATAAAGCAAGTAGGCACCGAGAAGGATGATGACGGCCCCGACGAACAGCGCCGTCAGGGGCTCGATTCGTGCGTGACCGTGTGGGTGGTCCTCGTCGGGTCCTTCGAACCGGCTGTCTCCCCAGATGAGGACGACGACGCTGGCCACGAGGTCCGCGATGGAGTGGGCGGCGTCAGCCACCAGAGCCACGCTCCCGAACGCCAGACCGGCCGCACCCTCGACGATGATTTTGAGGGCGTTCCCGATGACGTTGACCCAGGAGGCGCGTCTGAACGTCCGACGGTCCGCAGCCGTACCCATGATTGGTTTAGATCCAGTCTAAACTTCAGTCTTTTCACTCGGGAGGTATTCTGGTGTCTCGACAGTCCGGCGACGGCGGTACCGGCTCTCGAGTACCGTTCGGCTCGAACCCCACACCCAGCAAAACCCACAGGTTCTTTGGGGATGGCTCCAAACGGCCGGACAACCAGGGCGATGGGGCCCGCCTGATCCAACCGCCGGGGACGCCGGCTGACGGTCCCTACTCTCGTCAGCCATGTCCACGGAACGAACGGTCACCAGACTCGAGACGCTCGCACTGATCGGTATCGGCGGGTTCGCCGGCGCGAATCTTCGATTTTTCACGCTCGGCATACTCCCCGACGAGGTCGCCCTATTGCTCGTCAACGTCCTCGGGAGTGCCGTCCTCGGCTTTCTCATCTACGAAGCCCAGTACAGTGGCCTCGTCGATCGGAAATCGCGAGTCGTCTTTACCACCGGCTTTCTCTCCTCGTTGACGACCTACAGCGGGTTCACGTTCCAGGCGGCGACCGCGCCCGACCCGCTACTCCTGGGGGCCGTCGTCGTCGGGAACTACGGCCTGGGTTTTACCGGCGTGCTCGTTGGCCGAGCACTCGCTCGACGCGTTCGAGGTGAGGAGTCGTGAGTCCGTCAACAACGACGCTCGTCCTCTCACTCCTCGAGTTCAGCCCCGAACCCGCCCACCTCGTCGGAACCGGCGGGGCGATCGGGGCGATCTGTCGGCACCTCGTCTATCGCCACCTCTCGAGTGACGGGCTGCCAATTGCGACGCTCACCGTGAACGTCCTCGGGAGCTTCGTCTTCGCCCTGCTCGTGTTCGGTGGGGCAAGCGAGTCGACGGTCCAACTCGTTGGCCTCGGTGCCTGTGGGGCCTTTACCACGTTTTCGTCGTTCTCCGTCGAGACCGTCCAGCTCTGGGAACGAGAGAACCGACTCCTGGCTGTGGGGAACGCCCTCGGGAACCTGGTGTTGGCGCTCGCAGGAATCGGCCTGGCGTGGCTGGTCGTTTCGCTAGTGTAGCCACTCGAGGGGCGGACGGTCTTGCACGAGCGAAGCGACCCCTGTGAGAGCGTGCAGACGTCCGCTCAGCGTTCCGTGCTCGAGCAGTCCGTCTCCGATCCGCGCTCGGAGGCAATCGATTTAGGCGTCTGCACCCCGAAGAGATGCCCATGAGCACCCTCTTGCAGATCGCCCTCGTCGCTATCCCGGTGTTCGTTCAGGTGCTACTCGCGGCGTTTACTTACTACGACGCCCAGCAGGTCGGGATGGACAACCCAAAGCGGTGGACGGCGATCGTGTTGTTCATCCCTGTTTACGGCCTCATCGTCTATCTCCTCACGCGGAGCGAACTCGACTACGACCCCGAAACCGATCCCTACAAAGGTGGCAAGATCAACGTCCACCCCTCGAGGGCGGACGATATCCCCTGGGAGTCCCGGAAACCCGACGCTCAGCCGGGGGTCGTCCCCCGCGAGGAAGCCAGTGCGGAGGGGAGAGAAACCGAGGATGGAGACAGAGGGTGGGACGCGAGCGACGAGTGGAACGATCCATCGGGGGTCGACCTCGAGGACGAGCGGGAGCGTTGATCAGGAGAGTGAAACGCCGCGGATGTCGACGCTCGAGCCCGCTTCGACGCGGCCGATGCGTTTCCCGTCAGTTTCCTCGATGAGCGCGCCGGCGCTCTCGGGGTCACAGGCCACGACGAAGCCGACACCCATGTTGAACGTGCGATACATTTCCTCGTCGCTGACGGTACCCGTCTCGGCGATGAACTCGAAGATCGGCTGGGTTGGTAACGGATTGTCGATCACGTAACGTCGCTCGCCCATCCGGAGCAGGTTCGTCAAGCCGCCGCCGGTCACGTGCGCCGCCGCCCGAACGTCGTGTCGGTAGATCGGCTCGAGCAGGTGCGTGTAGAGCCGTGTCGGGCGGAGGAGTTCCTCGCCGATCGTGACCTCCGGGTCGAGGGGGAAGGGGTCGTCGTAACTGTGTTCGCGAGTAACGGCCTCCCGGGCGAGCGTCAGGCCGTTCGAGTGGATGCCGTTCGACGGGAAACCGACGAGAACGTCGCCAACGGCGGCTTCCGCCTCGAGGATTTCGTCTTTGAG
>PUKM01000153.1 GCA_003552325.1 Natrialbaceae archaeon
CCGCTCGAGGCAGCCACGCAGTCCACCGAGGACCAGCCACTCGTCGCTGGTGTCGACCAGTCCTTTCTGCTCGACCGTGAGCCACACCGTGCGCTGAGTGCGATCGTCGTCATGCGTGGAAACGACGTCGTCGAACGGGTCCACGCCGTGACATCCCTCGAGATTCCGTACATCCCTGGCTTGCTCGCCTTTCGAGAGGGTGGGCCGATTCTCGGAGCCATGCAACGACTCGAGTGTGAGCCGGATCTGTACCTGTTCGATGGAAGCGGCCGGATTCACTTCCGGCAGGCGGGAATCGCCACGCACATGGGGGTCCTCTTCGACGTGCCAGCGATTGGCGTGGCGAAGAGCCTCCTCTGTGGCGAGCCAGTCGGTGAGACGAGTGGCCTCGAGACTGGCGAAACGGTTGCCATCCAGGCTGGGTCCGGAGACCGGGTGAACGCCCCACCCGAGACGACCCTGGGTTACGCCGTGCAGACCAAACAGTACCACTCCTCGAGCAGGTACGTCAATCCGGTATACGTGAGTCCGGGCCACCGGATCAGTGCGGAGACGGCCGCCGATCTGGTGCTCGGGCTGACGGCTGGCTACAAACTACCGGAGCCGATTCGGCTGGCTGACGGGTACGCCACTGAGGCGAAGGCGGAGTTCGGGACTGAGTAGCACCGACACGTTCCGCTCGGTGCTGCCGAGAAGACTGGCCCTAACCCCCGATCTGGTGGTCACTCGATTGTCCGATCGAGCGCATCAACGTGTCGGCGCGAACCCAAAATCGAAGCCACAGCTAACGTAAACAGAGAACTGGCTGACCACTGCAGGCTCGAGGACCGATTCAGGCAGCCGACTCGTCGCTCGAGCCCATTGGCTTTGCCGGGACACCGGCGACAGTTTCGCCCGCTGGCACGTCCCGCGTGACCAGTGAGTTCGCCGCCACACTGGCGCCCGGGCCGATTTCGACACCCGGAAGGATGATCGCTCCAGCGCCGATCATGGCTCGTTCGCCGATGACGACCTCACCGGTTCGGTACTCGTCCTGGAGAAACTCGTGACACAGGATGGTCGCGTCGTAGCCAACGATGACGTAATCCTCGACGGTGATGAGTTCGGGCCAGAACACGTCAGGCGTCGCCTCGAGACCCCACGAGACCCCCGTTCCGACGGTGACGCCAATTCGGCGGAGCAGCCAGCGTTTCAGTCGGAGGCTCGGGGAAATACGGACGAGCCAGACGACGATGTAGTTGATCGCGACCTGCAGGGGGTGACGGGCCTTCGTCCAGTGGCCCAGTGAGTTTGCCCGGCCGGGCGTCGCATGATTGGTGATCCGGTCGTGTCTCGAGTCGCCGTCAGTCACAACTCGGTGTTTGGGGTACGGCTACTAATCCGTTGTGACACGATGCAGCGGACTGGATCAGTGGCGGTTCCATACCAGGCTCACTGCAGGGTACTCGTTATCAATCCGTCTCTGATTCGGCGTCTTCGATGAACGCTGTCGCGTTCTGGGACTCACTCGAGGGATGCGCTGTTCCCTCTTCATCTGCGGTACTCGACTCGTGGCCTTCGCCCTCAGCAGCATTTCCGTCCTTCCTCGAGTGGGTGGACTGGTCGCCGGTATCCACCTCTGACGATTCTGACGATTCTGACGCCTCTGGCCTCGTGTCACGTTCATCAGCCTGTGCAGCGTCGAAATCAGAACCTGCACTCGAGTCTCCACTCTCCCCGCAGTCGGGACAGGTAGTCGCTTCTGGGGGAATCTTTTGCTCACACGCTTCACAGACGAGGGCTGACTCCTTGCCTTCGGTGAACGACCGTTTCGTTTCGGCGTACTTCTCGCCGGCTTTCCGGAACCAACTCATTGGTTGATAGAGACTCCCAGGGTGAATAAACGTTGGGCACTGGGAGCCTGCTCGAGGGTGCAATCCCACTCGGCACCGAACGAAAGGGGATCCAACAGCCGACGAGAACCTATTTCAGGCTCACCCCCACAGAGACGAGTATGCACGAAGAGGCCGACGAGACGGTGTCGGAAACGTTCGATCCGGACCGGTGGGAACCGATCGAGGCGTTCGATTTTCGAGACATTACGTACCATCGCGCGATCGATTCGGGGACGGTTCGCATCGCCTTCGACCGTCCAGCCGTGAGAAACGCCTTTCGTCCAGGCACAGTGGACGAACTGTACGACGCCCTCGACCACGCGAAACGCCAAACAGACGTTGGCTGTGTACTGTTGACGGGGAATGGCCCCTCACCAAAAGATGGAGGCTGGGCGTTCTGTGCCGGTGGCGACCAGTCGATCCGTGGCGAGGCTGGTTACGAGTACGAAGGGGATGAAGAACGGGCCTCCGAAGCTGGGCGACTGCACATCCTCGAGGTGCAGCGCTTGATCCGGCACATTCCGAAAGTCGTGGTCTGCGTCGTGCCGGGATGGGCAGTCGGGGGTGGCCACTCGCTGCACGTCGTCTGTGATCTCACGCTCGCGAGTGAAGAACACGCGAAGTTCCTGCAAACGGACCCTGACGTCGGCAGCTACGATGCCGGTTTTGGCTCGGCGTATCTCGCCAGACAGATCGGTCAAAAGAAGGCTCGAGAGGTGTTCTTCCTCGGCAAGACCTACTCCGCGACGGAGGCGGCGGAGATGGGGATGGTGAACGAGGTCGTTCCCCACGACGAACTCGAAGACCGCGCCCTCGAGTGGGGGGCCGAAATCAATGCCAAGAGCCCGAACGCGATGCGGATGCTGAAATACGCGTTCAATATGGCCGACGATGGCTTCGTTGGGCAACAAGTGTTTGCGGGCGAGGCGACCCGGTTGGGGTACATGACCGATGAGGCTCAGGAGGGGCGGGATGCGTTCAACGAGAAGCGGGACCCCGACTTTTCTGCGTATCCCTGGCACTACTGACGCTCGAGCAGACGGGAACACGACCTCCACGCCCTATCACTCGAACTGCGGTGATAGCGCATCGATAACGCGGCAAGCGTTCTTCGAGAACGCGCGGGTCAACTTGTCTTCTGAGACGTCGAGCGTGAGGATCTCCATAATTGCCACGTCGGGGTGGCAGGCCGGTGCCCCACTCCCGAAGAACACGCGATCAGGGTGTTCGAGCAACGCCCGTTCGAGCACGTCACGATATCTGACGACGCTGGTATCGAGATAGCAGTTATCGAGGTGCTCGAGGCGGTCGATCATGTCGTGCATGAGGGTTCGATCGAGTGGGTAGCCGCCGAAGTGGGCGACGATCACTGGAAAGTCACGCTGGAGGATGGGTTCGACGAGTGATGCAGGTGGTGCATCAACGCCGCCGCTGACGATGAGCGGTAAGCCGACCGCCTCGAGTTGCTCGAGAACTGCATCGTCGGGGATGCCATCGGCGGCCGGTTCGAGGACGAACCCGTGAAACCTGTCGTCGTAGGCGTATTGCTCGATATCGGCTGGTGTCGTGTGGTAGGACTGTCTCCGAGTGACGACGTTTCGCAATCGGCTGGTGGAACTCGTTTCGAGCGTCCGGGAGCCGTTGATCCGCGCGAAGGCGACGAACGGGCGGTCGACGCTGCGTCGGGCGACACCGTTGTTCGCGGCAACGTACTTCTCACCGGGATTCACGTCGGGGAATACCACGGCCCGGACGATTCCCGCCTGGTGGAGCTCTCGCTCGAGCTGACCCGGGGTCGTGGTAGGTCCGCGTGCGGTGGTATCATGGTCTGGCTGCAGCTGCGTGTGGACGTCGACCACCCGGAACCCGTGCTCGAGTTCGAGCATTGCCCGGTCTTTCGGCTCCTGCCTCATTGACGTACCGGCCCACTCGCCCTGTTGATCATTGACACGCACAATCGCCAGACGTGAACGGGTTGTCACCGTAAGTATTTTATAGAAGTGCCGATCATACATGTAGTGAGGCATCATATATGGCACAACAGCGACGCATGGGCGGACAGCCCCTGTTTATTCTGAGCGAGGACAGCAAGCGAACCCAGGGCCGTGACGCACAGTCGTCCAACATCATGGCCGGGAAAGCCGTGTCGGAGTCGGTACGAACGACACTCGGCCCCCGCGGCATGGACAAGATGCTCGTCGACTCGAGCGGCAACGTCGTCATTACGAACGACGGGGCAACCATCCTGAACGAGATGGACATCGAGCACCCGGCTGCACAGATGATCGTCGAGGTCGCCGAGTCCCAGGAGGACGAAGTCGGTGACGGGACGACGACGGCAGCCGTCCTGGCCGGCAACTTGCTTGCCGAAGCCGAGGACCTCATCGAACAGGATGTCCACGCGACGACCATCGTCGAAGGCTACCACGAGGCCGCCCGGATCGCCCTCGAGGCCATCGACGAGCAGGTACTGGAGGCCGACGTCGACGACGACGTCCTGATCCAGGTCGCAACCTCGAGCATGACTGGCAAGGGTACCGGCGGCCTCACGCCAGCGGCTCTCGCCGAAACCGTCGTCGAAACCGTCCGACACGTCGAAACTGACGATGGCGTCGAGCGCGACAACATCAGCGTCCACACACAGGTTGGCGCGTCCTCGAGCGCGACGGAGCTCATCCCCGGCATCGTGCTGGACGAAGAACCAGCCCACGACGACATGCCGACGTCAGTGGAAGAGGCCGATATCGCCATCCTCGACGTCGAATTGGGCGTCCGGACGGGCGAGGTCGACGCCGAATATTCCATCGACTCCATCGACCAGCTGAACGCTGCCATCGACGCCGAAGAAAACGAACTCCGAGAGTACGCCGAAGAGATCGTCGACAGTGGCGTCGACGTCCTCTTCACGACCGACGACGTCGACGACCGCGTCGCGTCCCTCCTCGCCAGTGAAGGGATCCTCACCTTCGACGACATCAGCAACAAGAAAGCCCGCAAGGTGGCAACCGCAACGGGTGCCAGCCGGGTCGGCGCGCTCGAGGACCTCTCGAGTGATGACTTCGGGTACGCCGACACCGTCCGCACCGACTCCTACGGCGACGACGACCTGGCGTTCGTCGAGGGTGGTGCAGCAGCCGAAGCCGTGACCGTCTTCGTCCGTGGTGGCACCGACCACGTCGTCGACGAACTCGAGCGCACCATCGGTGACGCCCTCGACGTCGTCTCGACGGCACTCGATTCGGGCGAAGTCGTTCCCGGTGCCGGAGCGACCGAGATCGCGATCGCCGATCACGTCCGCTCTGCTGCCGCCGGCATCGAGGGCCGGAAACAGCTCGCTGTGACGGCCTTTGCAGATGCCCTGGACATCATCCCACGAACGCTCGCTGGAAACACGGGCCAGGACCCCATTGATTCCCTGGTCGACCTCCGTGCCGCCCACGAGGCCGAGGGCCGTGCCGGATTGATCACTGATGGTGAAACGGTCACTATCGGTGACCCCATCGAGTTCGGCGTCGTCGACCCAGCCGACGTGAAACGGGAGGCTGTCGAAAGCGCAACGGAAGCCGCGACGATGATCGTCCGCATCGACGACGTCATCGCCGCAGAGTAAGCGCCTTTCAGTCGGTTTTCGTCGTTTTTTCAACTCGAGTGAAATTGGCGATATGCTTATATGTTTGGGTGTGTTAGACATTAACTGTCATGTCCCACAATGATCCGACAGACCGGTTTATGCGGCTTGCGGACGCCGGTGACCGGCCAGTCTACTACGACGACTGTCGGGGGACGTACCACGTGTGGTACGACAAGGGGGAGTACGAACCGGTGAGCACCGCCGTCGTGTTTGGTGTTTCGTCGGTACTCGGGAAAGAGCCAACGAGATTGCAGGCACTCCGAGAGTGTATCGACCCAGAGGCGTTGGATGCACTCTTCGGAACGCAGCGGCCAAAGGAATCATCGTCCCAGGAGCGAGCCCTCTCGTTCACCTTTTCGGCGTGTGCGATCACTGTCCACCACGATGGTGAAATCGTGATCGATCCCATCCAATCCGAAGGGCAGGTAAGCTAGTCGGGTTCGTGCTCACCTGTCTCGCTCGAGCACTGACAGTTGAAATAGGGGTTAAGTACCGGTTTTCCACGCCTTTCCCAGTCACTGTACGAGGGTAGTGGTGACCAATGGGTAGCGATAGACTCCCCGCTCAGGTGCCGTTCGAATCGTCCTCAGCAACCATCTGAATCCGCTCGATGCCATTGATTTCAGTAATCACGTCCGACACTGCGTTGGGAACCAGTGATTTCCAATCTTCCCCATCGATCATTCGCTCGCGGACGGCCGTTCCCTCGAGTACCTCTCGATTGAACATGGGTGACTGACGAATCTCGACACCGGCCTCACGAAAGAGCTGCACGACCAGCGGATTGTTCGAATACGCAACGTCGAAGTGGGGACTCATACTCTGGACGTGGCTCACCCAGACGGAGTTGCGCTCTAAGTCCTCGATGGGGACGGCATAAGTCGTGATATCGAACGGCTGGACGGCTTTCGTGAGCATCATGATGCGCTCACCTGCGGTAAACGGGTTCCGAGGGGTATGAGAGTCACCAGCGCTCCCGATGCCGAGTACCAGTTCGTCGACCTCCTGTGCAATTCGTTCGACCATCGTGTGATGTCCGTTGTGATACGGCTGAAACCGGCCGATGTAGAACCCCCGCTTCATATGTTTAGTCTCGAGAGTTGGACTCTTAAGGGTGGCGAGGTTCGCTCGAGCTCGAAAGCGGCGATATCAGCCGTTTAACGCCTCCTACGAAGGTCCCGCAAATCGTGTGAAGGGAGAAAGTATATCAGTCGCAATCCCCTCGGTTGGCATACCAACAAACATTCTATGAGCAACGATACGAACGTTGACGGCTCTTCGCCGGACGACGAGGATGTCACCTCTCCAGCGTCGTCGTCCTCCGAAGCGCCCCCTTCCGATGAGGCGTCTGCAGAGCCAGACGCCGAGTCCGAGGCCAACTCGGATGGCAACTCCCCCACGGATGATCCAGCATCCGATAGCGAACAGTCCGTATCACAGTCAGCACCTGCGGACGAGGCAGACGACGTCGATCCATCGGACCCACTCGAGCAGTCACTGGCGAAACTCGACGATGGGGCCGACGCTGCCGCGGGGATACCAGAGGAACAACAGCCCGTCGACGGACACGAAACTGACGAAGACGAGATTGAAACTGTCGAAGACCTCGGGAGTACCGTCGAAGTCGATCCAGGTGTCGATATCGACGAGGAGATCGCCGAGGACGACTTACTGGGTGGACTGAAGATCGAGTCGACCGAAGACATCGAAGTCCCCGACCGACTCGTCGATCAGGTCATTGGGCAGGACGAGGCTCGAGACATCATTATCAAAGCGGCCAAACAGCGTCGCCACGTGATGATGATCGGCTCCCCCGGGACAGGGAAGTCGATGCTGGCAAAGGCGATGAGCCAACTGCTCCCCAAAGAGGACTTACAGGACGTTCTGGTTTACCATAACCCCGACGACGGCAACGAGCCAAAGGTCCGAACGGTTCCTGCAGGGAAAGGCGAACAAATCATCGAGGCCCACAAGGAGGAAGCCAGAAAGCGCAATCAAATGCGCTCGATCCTCATGTGGATCATCATCGCGATCATCATCGTTTACGCCCTGATCAGTCCAGCCAGTATCCTGCTCGGGATTCTCGCGGCGGGTATTATCTGGCTCATCTTCCGGTACACCTCCCGGGGGACAGACGCGATGGTGCCGAATATGATCGTCAACAACGGCGAACAGCGCACGGCCCCCTTCGAGGACGCAACGGGTGCCCACGCGGGTGCACTGCTCGGTGACGTTCGCCACGACCCGTTCCAGTCCGGTGGGATGGAGACGCCGTCTCACGACCGCGTCGAGCCCGGTTCGATTCACAAGTCGAACAAGGGTGTCCTGTTCGTCGACGAGATCAACACGCTCGACGTGCGTACCCAGCAAAAGCTCATGACAGCTATCCAGGAAGGCGAGTTCGCCATCACGGGCCAGTCCGAACGCTCCTCGGGTGCGATGGTCCAGACCGAACCGGTCCCCTGTGACTTCGTCATGATCGCTGCAGGGAACCTGGACGCGATGGAGAACATGCACCCTGCACTCCGCTCGCGGATCAAGGGGTACGGGTACGAGGTCTACATGGACGACACCATCGAGGACGATCCGGAAATGCGCCGGAAGTACGCCCGGTTCATCGCCCAGGAGGTCGAACGCGACGGTCGACTCCCCCACTTCAACCGGCCGGCGGTCGAGGAACTCATCCTCGAGGCCAAACGACGTGCGGGTCGGAAAGAGCACCTGACGCTTCACTTCCGGAACCTCGGTGGATTGGTTCGGGTTGCCGGCGACATCGCTCGAGCCGAAGACGCGGATTTCACGACCCGCGAACACGTCCTCCGAGCCAAGAGTCGCTCACGCTCGATCGAACAGCAACTCGCCGACGACTTCATCGAGCGCCGCAAGGACTACGAACTGCAGGTCACTGACACCGGCGTCGAAGGCCGCGTGAACGGCCTCGCAGTCATGGGCGAAGACAGCGGGATCATGCTGCCCGTCATGGCCGAGATCGCCCCTGCACAGGGTCAGGGCCAAGTCATCGCGACGGGGCAACTGAAAGAGATGGCCGAAGAGTCGGTCCAGAACGTTTCGGCGATCATCAAGAAATTCTCCGACGTGAACCTCTCGGAGAAGGACGTCCACATTCAGTTCGTCCAGGCCGGGCAACAGGGTGTCGACGGTGACTCCGCCTCCATTACGGTGGCGACCGCCGTGATCAGCGCCCTCGAGGACATCCCGGTCGACCAGTCTGTCGCGATGACCGGTTCGCTCTCGGTTCGCGGTGACGTGCTCCCTGTGGGTGGTGTCACCCACAAGATCGAGGCAGCAGCCAAAGCCGGCTGTAAGAAGGTCATCATCCCACGGACGAACGAACAGGACGTGATGATCGAAGACGAGTACAAGGAGATGATCGAGATCATCCCCTGTGATAACATCAGCGAAGTCCTCGAGGTTGCCCTTACTGGTCAACCAGAGAAGGACACGTTGCTCGACCGTCTCAAACAGATCACCGGTTCGGCCTTCGATGGGCAGGTCAACCCGGGCACGGGCTCGAATCCTAGCCCACAGTAGGCAATGACGCAGTGGGCGGCGTTCGTCGGGTTTTCTGGCGTCGTCCTGTGTTTGTTACTCGGCCTTTCGTATCTCACCCAGCAGGCGTTCGATGCCGACGACCTGACGGTCCAATCCGACAGCCAGCCTGCCTCGAGTGAGCGCGACCCTGATAGCGCGTTGGGATCGGAAGGGGATGCATCGGGCACAGACTCCCCTGAACAGTCAGAACACACTGGAGAGCGAGCAGTCGAACCGCCTCAGCAGGGAGCTGTCGGTGAGGATGAGGAACCCACCGGTGGAGCCGTCGAAACAGCACCGCAGCAGGAACGCCTCGATCCACAACAACCCCCTGAACCCTCCTCGAGCGACGGTCCGACCGCCAGACAGACGAGTGCAGAGCCGCAGTCGCTCTCGACGGGGGCGCTGTTGGCCAACGTCGCGTTCTCACAGGGGTTGTTTGCCGCGTTACTCGTGGGCGCAGCACTGTGGGCAGCGATTCCACTAGACGCACTTGGTATCGAGGTGTCGTGGTCGTATGTCACGACCGGGCTCGTGGTTGGTAGCCTCGCTGGCCTCGTCCTTTATATACTGAACGAAGTCGGTGCGACCCTCGCGAAACGATACGGCATCGACCACGACGAAGCACTCCGTCGAATGCTCGCACCCGAAAGCCCCGGTGGCTGGGTGGTTCTCCTCGGCGGCGTGTTACCGATCATCGCCTTTTTCGAGGAGTTGCTGTTCCGCGCCGCGTTGATCGGCGTCGTCGCGGCCGGATTCGAGATCAACATCTGGTTGTTGGCGATTCTCTCGTCGATCGCGTTCGGGATCGGTCACGGTATGCAAGGAACGGCGGGAATCGTCGTCACAGGGCTGTTGGGGTTCGTTCTCGCCACGTTATTCATCCTCACTGGGAGCCTGTTGGTCGTCGTGGTCGCTCACTACGTCATCAACGCCCTCGAGTTCATCGTCCACGAAGGCCTCGACATAGCGTGGCTCGAGTCTCCCCAAGAGACAATCACCGAAAGCTAAGGGTGTCGCCATCGTTCACTACTGTATGCAACCACTACAGGAGGTTCCGGACTGGGTCCATCGAGGAATCGTCTTTGGAATACTCCTTTATTTCGCCCTCTTTTTGTACGCCGAGTACGCAAACGATCCCCTTGCACAGCTGGCTGCAAACTTCGTTTTCGCGTTCGTCGCCCTCGGGGTCGGTATCGTGCTGTATACGTACGCGGATCGACCGTTATCGCCAGTGGGTGGGGCAGGTCTCTGTCTCCTCATCGGTGGTATAGTTCAACTATTGGCGGTTATCCTGGGTGATCTGTTGCTCAATGCGGTGGCAACCCTGGCCGTCTTCGCTGGCATTGGCCTCTACATCTTCGCGGTCTGGGTCGAGAGCTGAGGTTACAATCCCTCGAGTGACCGTAACTTCTGTTCGACCGCCGGCGGGGCCGCACTGGGCCCATCGCGAACGCGATGGTCCGGGATGACGATCGGAATCGGGTTTTCGTCGAGGGCTGTCCGCACCTGGATGGCCGCAGACTGTTCGTCGTCGTCGAGTTCAGGCGTCATGCTGACGATGGTCTTGACGTCGACGCTCTCGCCGTAGGGGATGGTCCGAACTTGCTCGAGGACAGCTCGCTCGACCGTTGGAACGGTGAGTGCGATTTCGATATCCGTGAAGGATACCTCTGAGACCCCGTCGAGGTACTCGAATAGTCGATCGATAACTGGATGGTCGGGAGTTTCATCGTCTGGGTCACCAACGCTGTCTCGCTCGAGTAGCTGTGCCGTCTCCGCTGGGTGATCGGGGAACGAAACCGACACGACACGGCCACTCGCGATGCCAAGCTGTACGTAGCGCTCGAGGTACGACGATTCAATTGCGTAAATACCGCCCTCGGCGAGGTCGTTCATGTCTCTCTGGAGGTACGGTATGGCCTTGAATATTCTCCCACAGAACCGAACTACCTTTGCTCTTGAACGGCCAATGAGGATCGATGACTGTTGTACAGCTTGGCACGGGAACTCCCGAAATCGCCATTGTTGGCGGCGTCCACGGTGATGAACCCTGTGGCGTCCGTGCTGTCGAACGCTTGCTCGAGGAAGAACCTGCCCTCAAACGGCCAGTGAAGTTCGTCATCGCCAACGAGCGTGCCCTCGAGAACGGTGTCAGATACATCGATGAGGATCTCAATCGTGCGTTTCCAGGAAATCCCGAAGCAGATACGCACGAGGGGCGTCTTGCGGCGACACTCCAGGAAGAACTCGAACACTGTCTCACGTTTTCGATGCACTCGACGCAGAGCCATGCCGAACCGTTTGCAATCGTCAACGAACTGAGCCAAACGGCGCGTGACATCTGTCCGCAGTTGCCGGTGACCTCCCTCGTCGAAACGGGACCATATGCCGAAGGGCGATTGTTCAGTGAGATCGAGACGATCGAAGTGGAGTGTGGTTTGCAAGGCTCAGAGGCCGCAGCGGAGAACGCCGACCGCCTCACGCGAGCATTTCTCACTGCTGTTGGGGCCTTACCGGGCGATACGGTTCGTCGTGAGCTCCCGGTCTTCGAACTCGTGGACAAGATCAAGAAAGATGCGGCAGATCACTATGAGGTCTTCGTCGAAAACTTCGAGCGAGTCGAAGCCGGTGATCCGTTCGCGGCGGCTGATGGGACGCCACAGGTTGCCAACGACCCGTTCTACCCCGTGCTTATGTCTCCGTATGGCTATCGCGATGTCTTCGGCTACACCGCCCGGAAACTCGAGACCATCGCCGGTTCGACGGTAGCCGACTGACTGCCCGTCAGAGATACGGTCACATTTCTCCGATGGTGATGTATTCATAAGCGGGCCCTGCTTTGACTCTGCTATGACTCACGTTGTGAGCCTCGTATTTGGCCTCGAGGCACTGGCACTCCTTTCGGACCCGTTTCCAAACGGTATCGAACACTACCTGCTCGGTGGGCTGCTCGTCGGCCTCGGCACGGCCGTGATCTACCTCGGTACCGGTATCGCTGCCGGAGCGAGCACGTTCCTCGAGTCGACGCTTTCGTACGTCTCCTCGCTGAGCAGATTCGAGCAGTACCGGGCCTCTCGTGACTGGCGTGTTGTCTTTACCCTCGGTATCGTCGCCGGGGCGGCCATCTATGCTGTGACCTTTCAATCCGGGTTCCTCTCGAGTTCGCTCCACCAGACCGCGACGACGGGCGAACTGTACGATGTGGGCGGTTTCACGCTCTGGGTAACTGACGTACAGCCGTGGCGACTCCTGCTTGGCGGCGTCCTCATCGGAATCGGCACTCGCGTCGGGAAAGGCTGTACCTCTGGGCATGGCGTCTGTGGCGTTGGCTCGGCCTCGAGTGCGTCATTCGTCGGCGTCGCGACGTTCCTTCTGGTCGCCATCGGCGTCGCGCAACTCGTCGCGGCAGTAGGGGTGACCCCGTGATGGCTGATCACGATTCTCACCCGCTTTTCTTACCGCTAGTGTTCGTCGGCGGACTCATCTTCGGCTTTGGGCTCGGCTTTAGCCACATGGCCCAACCGGAGATCGTCCTCAATTTCCTCTTGCTCGAGGACCTCGGCTTGCTCTTCGTGATGTTCGGGGCCGCTGTCGTGACAGGGGTCGTCTTCTTCATTGCCCCGGCCGGCATCGGACGCGCGCCGTTGACGGGACGAGCGTACGGACGACGGCTGAAAACCCTCGACAGGAACGTCGTCATCGGCGGTGGGATTTTCGGCGTCGGCTGGGGACTCTCCGGCATCTGTCCGGGGGCCGCTTATGCCAGCCTCGGCGTCGGTAACTACGCTATCCTCTGGGGGATCGTCGGGATGTTCATCGGCGCGTACGTCCAGGGCTACTGGCGCTCGAGCGACCTCGAGACAGGGACGGCCACCGCTGGTGCGGATTGAGTGTCTCACTGGCGGCTCGGTTTTTGTGCGTCAGCAGCGTTCGAGTGCGGATATGAGTTTTAGCGTCTGGTCGTACCCTTAAGAAATGTGGTTACAACAAACGAACAACATATTCAAGACAGTATCCCTTGTGGTCTTCGTATGGTGTCTCGATTGAGGCGGCGTATTCCCACGCTCAGTATTCCGGTGGCTCGTCGTCGAATTCGAGCACTCGAGCTGGTGCTTGCCCTGGGAATTGTTCTCCCACTCGTGGGCCTTTTTGTGTCGATTCCCGCGCCCACGGTGGTTGTCGAACTCAGCCTCATTGTCGCCTTTCTCTCCCCGCCAGTACTCGCTGTCCTAACAGTGGTTGGGGCCCTCGACGACGGCCTGAGACTCGCTTCCGTGAGCGTGTCGATCCTTGCGGCCATCACCCTCGGTGTCGCCGCACTCAGCCTCTATACCCTGCTGTATCCACCCGAGGGCGGCGGTGTGTACGGTGGCCATTTGTTCACCTATGTAGCCGGACTCGCCCTCGCACTTGCCGTGCTGGCTCGGACCGGGGTGGCTCAGCTCTGGAGTATGCGATGCACCCGAGAGACCGGCCGGTGAGAGACACGCCAGTCAGAGAGACGAACTGTCCACATCGAGCCAGGCCACCCACACTCGAGCAGACACTTGGCAGACAGGCGTCAGACACTCCACAACGCTTATTCGCCAGCGAACAGGCTATGACTATATGGTAGATGTCGACGACATGTTCGGGGACCTCTTTGACGACGTAGAGGCTGTCGTGCTGTTTTCACCCAGTGGGTCGTTGTTCGAACGGCTCTCCAGGCTCGAGGACCTCGAACTCATCGTCGCCGGGACGCAAAACAGCGTTGGCGCAGATACGTTCATCGAGCTTCCGATCGAGTTTCAGGACGTCTCCGAACGGGTCCGATTCGGGCTCGAGGGTGGCCTCGAGAAAGGCATCCTCGAGGATGGTGACACGTTGGCGTGTGCGACCAGCGTCTTCGGCGATGGAATCGACACCATCTCACGGGTCCGTGTCGATGGGAGCGGCGAATTAGGCCTCTACAACCTCTTTGCGAAATCGCGAGCGGATCCGGACGTCATCAAATCCGTGCTCGAACTGGCCATCGAACTCGGGAAGAAAGGACAGAAGGGCAAACCCGTCGGCGCACTGTTCGTCGTCGGGGACGCTGGCAAGGTAATGAACAAGTCACGGCCGTTGAGTTACAACCCGTTCGAAAAATCTCACGTTCACGTTGGCGACCCCATCGTGAACGTCATGCTCAAGGAGTTCTCCCGACTCGACGGCGCGTTCATCATCTCCGATTCCGGGAAACTGGTGTCGGCCTATCGGTACCTCGAGCCCTCCGCCGAGGGCGTCGATATTCCAAAGGGACTCGGGGCACGACACATGGCAGGTGGGGCGATTACACGTGACACGAACGCAATCGCCATCGTCCTCTCCGAAAGCGATGGCATGGTTCGGGCGTTCAAAGCCGGTGAAATTATTCTGGAGGTCGACCCGGAGGCGTACTGATGGTCCTCGAGTCGTTCCTCGACCAGCCAATCGTGGTTGCCCTGGCCGTGTTAGCGCTTGGACTCATCGTTGGCTTCATCGTCGGGCGGATCAACGAGGAACTCTTGCGGGCAGCGGGCGTTTCAGAGGCCGTCGAGGGAACGCCGTTCGAACGGTCGGCCCAATCATTGGGCACGTCGACGGTGAAAATCGTTGCCCGGTTGAGTTCGTGGTTCATTTACGGTATAGCGCTACTGACGGCGATTCACATCGCTGAACTGTTCCCGGCGGAGGCGTACTGGCAAACTATCGTCACGTTCGTCCCACAGCTTTTCGTTGCGGTGTTGGTGGTGTTGATCGGCTTCGTCGCCGCCGACAAGGCTGAACTCGCGACGAGTGAGTACCTGCGTGGGGTCAAACTCCCCGAAGTGTCGATTCTTCCCCGAATCGTCAAGTACTCCGTCCTCTACGTGGCGTTTCTCATCGCTCTCGCACAGGTCGGTGTCTACGTGATGCCGCTTTTAATCTTGCTCACGGTGTACACGCTCGGTCTCGTCATCGTCGGTGCGTTCGCGTTCAAGGACTTTCTGATCTCGAGTGCGGTTGGGATCTATCTCCTGCTCAACCAACCGTACAGTATCGGCGACGAAGTCGAAATTGGTGAGCGAACGGGGATCGTTCAGGAGGTGGATCTGTTCGTCACCAAGATCGAATCCGAGTCAGAAGAGCACGTGATCCCAAACCGCGTCGTCTTCGAGGATGGATTTGCCCGTGTGCGTCGATAGGAACGACGGCTAACCGTTCGTATTCGATGCCGTTCGTTTCCACACGATGCGTCTCGATCAGTCGGGATCCACCACAGACAGCTGCCAGCAACGCGGTCATTTATACCCCTCCCGGTACGATGGCCGAGTATGGCACATCACGACCCAGGTACGGCTGACCCCCTCTCGATTCGTGGGGTCGTTCCACCGA
>PUKM01000152.1 GCA_003552325.1 Natrialbaceae archaeon
ATTCTTTCGATAATGAATTCCTCAGGAACTACGTCATAGAATTCCATGAGGCCGTTTTCAGTATGCTCAGTAACCTTCTGAAGGTCTCCCATACCTGCGGTTGAGAAACCCACTTTACCACCTGAATCCAAGATGTCTTCAGCTAATCGTCCATTCTCCCCTACAAAGATTGCATCAGCCCAAACCAGTTTGTTGGTTTCATCCATCCGAAGGTTGTTCCAAATAACGGCTGAATCTTTGAATGAAGGGTCTTCATCACCTGGTGGATGGTCTGCTAAGCCAACACATCCTTCCCAGATATCCTTTTGATTATTGATAACATGTTCCCAAAGTGCCTTTGGGTATCTACGTCTGTTCGCGTTGATGTGGTCGTAGCGGCTGACAGGGAAAGACCATTTGCTTTTACCAACATGCTCTTTGACGAACTGTTCGGCTCGTTCTCGGAGCTTCTTTGCATCTTTCGTTGATTCGGCACTTTCTTGCACAATCGATTCAACCAAATCTTCTCTGTCCTTGCTTGATAAGGCCTGTTGGCGAATCGCTTGCTGACTGCTAACTGTTATGCTTTCTCTAAGTTTTTGCTTTGCCATATGTAAACTATTCCTTATTGATACGCAAGGTATGCGTGTTATTACACCTATAAATTAGTATTATTTGTGGTCAAACCTTTATCCTTGCAATTTCCCGTTCTTCTTTCCGTATGTCTCATCCATAACATCAAACACATACTTCAACGGGCTATTGGCAAGATTCTTGCCCTCGCTAATTTTATAATGCTTGCGATTACTCACGCCCTCTACCAGCTGTAATTTCACAGACGCATGAAGCAAGAGGTTCTCTCTCAGGGAGTAGTAATTGTCTATTATATTACGGGTCTTTTCTTTGGGTCGTTGCTTTTCTTGAAGGAGCGATTTTCGCAGATAGTTGTTCAAGGCAGATTCTGCAAACAAGTCCCCAATATCCTCATCTCCTTCATCACCTTCACCTTCTTCCTCTTCAACGGCCTCTTCTGCAAATAGGTCGGGGTTGCGTTTACGAATCAGGCTCATCCATTTCTCCATGTCCTTGGCATCTACAAAAGACATCTTGAGAAGAATGTCCTTGATTACTTCATACGGCAATTGACCTTCCACACCCATTGTATTAGAGATGGTATCAATGACCTCAGTGGCCAAGCTCAGAGAGGTGCTCTTGGCTTGAGCGCGAGTATCATCTAATTCTGAATTAGGGAAATTCATGCTAAGTTTGAAAGGAGCTGTATGGTCGTATTCCTTCGTAATAGCGAAATGTAATCTAAAGATGTCGGAAAGACCTTCAAGGTATGCTGACTGAAGTCCATATACTCTTCGCGCGAAGGGCTTGTGTTGTTCTGTCAAGGAGATACCTGAATTACCAAAACCTCCCCATTCTTGTACCAGATACCCTTTTGGGGCACCACTTGCAATAGCTACTCTGTCTGTGAGCAATTCAATGTCACCCACAAAATCTAACTCAACTTTGCTTTCGTGGATGTTCAACCCCATCAACCCTTCAGGCGACCATACCGTGGTCATAAGCGAATAAGGGTCTGCAGCAACGTCCGGCATGTCATATCCTTGGCCTTCATACATCTCACGGACTTTATTGATTCGGTCAAAGTGGTCGGCTTCATTCATACCCGGTGAGGTTTTGACCTGCATCTCTCTGACAGGGAAGCTCATGATGCGTGCCATGGCTTGGAGAATGTATGAGCTAGACATCTGTTTGAAAGGTGCCAATGCTCTTACAAGGTTACTCTTTCCATAAGGCCAATACTCACTACGTCCAGGATTCAATCGGAAATGGTACACACTCCAAGGAGGCAGCAGCTGCCCGCCTACATCGTAGCCAAAAAGATAAGTATCAAACATTTCTGAGAAATCTTGAATATCTTCAGCTTCAATGGCTTGGAGTAGGTTACGTAACTTGGTGTCTCGGTGTCTATGACTATCCCAAGACTTATGTAAGTCCTCTAAGCGTTCTTTGACTTCCAGAGGGTTGAATTCCAATCTTTCTCTAAGAAGACGAGGATGAACAGGCTTGGCACCTACAATACCTTGGTCCGTTACTTTCAACCCCCAAAGGGCATCTCCATAAAACCCGATGTTGAAGATGGTATCACTCGAGCGTTGCTGGTCAATGTTCCACTGGTTCAATAGACTATACATGTGCTTTGTCTGTTCTTCAGTGGGAGCTTCTATTGAAATGATGTTATCTTGCTGGTCGATTTGACAAGCTTCATCTGCTTGCATGTCTGCGACAGCCGAGATGAAGGGGTCGTTGAGATACATGAAATCCAATGAATTGTATCTATCCTGCTTCTCGCGAAGGGATTCATTAGACTCATGTGTATCTGATACGTATGCATTGAAAAGCTTACCAAGCTCTCCACTCAAGGCTTCCGGAATACTCCGAATTTGCCCAGTGCGGGGGTCGCGAAAGTCTTTGAGTCTTTCAATGTTATAGTTGCCGCCACCTGAGATTCCGTGGGCATAGCTGGTGTGGAAAGATGAATCCCTATTGGAAACTCTTATACCAAACAGGCCCAATAGCCTATCAGAGAAAGCACGCCCCTTAGATTGATGCATCTGTGCTTTACGTGCTAGGCTGAGAGCTTTATTGTAAAAATCTTTGCTTACGGATTGAGTGGGCGTTTGTTGTAGGTCGCTCACCAGATTCTCCTTCGCCGGTTTTTCGTCATCATGCGCTTAGCATCATCATGGGAATCTAATTCATCACCTGCCCTCATGTAAGAAGGTATGACAAAGTTACTTGCGCCGTAGTTCTTATAGGCCAAGTGACCTTTAGATGTTGGTACGCTCTTAGGGGGTGATTCTCCGGCTGGTACTTGTATGTATAATGTCTCTCCTGTTTCGTGACAAATGTATTCATGCTCCCATGTTACTGGGTTAGCTTGCACGTCTCCCATCCTGTATCTCCTCTTCTGTAATCTTATCTATGAGAATGAAATCTCTGATTCTTTTGTTCTTTATAGTTGTGTAAGGAAGCAAGTTCATCAATGTATCTTGAGTTATTGATGTAGTTCCTTTCTCATACCAATCCTTCAACAGCTCATAGCTAAAGGTGTATACACGAGATTTGCGTGGCACGTAGCAACATAAAATCACCCATAGGTGAGGGGGATGGGGTAGTTTGCTGAACAGTTCAAATGTATCCATCTGATGTCCTCGGTCACCCTCAAACACCTCTTTCAAATTGAAAGCATACACACCCTTCATGCGCTTAGCTTCCCAACACACCATTTTATCTTTGATGATACCAAATCCATCAAAAGGGCGTCGTTGTTGGGCTCCTCCCCCCACATCACTTATCTTATAAGCGAAGCCAGAGGAATCCTGCATGCTATTTTTCACTATAGTATTGAATTGTGCTTCTTTCACACTAATTAGTGAAATACATGAGTGCGATACGTATCGCACCCAAAAGCATAAAAACATACCAAGGAGATTATAGTTTATGCCTTTTCTAAACCA
>PUKM01000148.1 GCA_003552325.1 Natrialbaceae archaeon
GCCTTCCAACCGGCGGATGGCCTCGAGTTTGGCCTCCGGGAGCAGTTCGGCGTGGTACTCCTCGATCCCAACCTCATCGGCGATGGCGCGGGCCGTTCCCTCGTTATCCCCGGTGAGCATCACGACACGAACGCCCTGTGCCTGTAACTGTGAGACGGCCCACGCGGCGTGTGGCCGAACCCGATCCGCGACGGCGATCACTCCCAACGGCCGGCGTTCGGTGCCGACGATGACCACCGTCTTTCCATCGGCCTCGAGGCGGGGGACCACGTCCTCGAGGACGTCGATACAACCGAGGCTCGCAGTCGAAGCCTCACAGGCCTCAGTGGGGCCGACAGTACCGGGTGCAGTTGCTGCATCGTCGAATCGGTCAGCGAGCGCGCCACCATCCGTCCGCACGTGCGCGTGCTCGAGAGGTAAGCCGACGTCCGCGAGTAACTCGGGCTTGCCGACGTAGTGGGTAACGCCGTCGAGATCTCCCCGAACCCCTCGACCAGCGAGCGCCTCGAACGCAGTGACCGCTGGTCCCGATTCGTCCGAACAACACTCCGTGGCTCCACACGCGTCGCCACCACCGGAGACGTCGATACCGCGGTCGGCTGCGGCCTCGAGGATTGCGCCGGCAACGGGGTGTTCACTCCGGCGCTCGAGCGCCGCCGCTCGTTCGAGCACCTCGGTTTCGGTCGTTCCCTCGAGCGGAACGATGTCGGTAACCGTCAGTTCGCCAGTGGTCAGCGTGCCGGTCTTGTCCACGGCGACCACCTCGCTCTCGCCGACCGCCTCGAGGTGACGCCCGCCTTTGATCAGCACGCCGTTTTTTGCGGCGCTCGTAATCCCCGAGACGACGCTGACCGGCGTCGAAATGACGAACGCACATGGACAGGCGATGACGAGCAAGGTGAGTCCCCGGAGGAACCAGATGTTCCAGGCCCCACCAGCGAGGAGCGGCGGGACGGTCGCCAGTGCAATCGCCGCCACGACGACGACCGGGGTGTAGATACCCGCAAACCGGTCGATAAACTGTTCGCGTTTGGTCCGTTCGCGCTCGGCGTCGGCCACGAGTTCGACGATTCGATCGAGTGTCGACTCGCCCGCCTCGCTCGTGACCTCGACCTCGAGATATCCCGATTCGGTGATCGTACCCGCGTACACCTCGCCTTCGGGGCCACGGTCGACCGGGACGCTCTCGCCGGTGATCGGCGACTGGTCGATCGCACTCTGGCCCACCCGAACCACCCCGTCGGCCGGGATTTTGTCACCGGGGCGAACGACGACACGGTCGCCGACCTCGAGAGCCGCGGTGGGAACCGTCTCCTCGCTGCCATCCGACCGCTTTCTGGTCGCTGTCTCCGGCGAGAGTTCGAGCAGTTCGCGCAACGAGTGGCGCGCCCGATCCATCGAGAACCGCTCGAGGAGTTCGGCGATGCTGAACAACACCGCGAGCATGGCTCCCTCGAACGGGTGGTGGGTAGCCACACTGGCGAGAATCCCGGCCGTCATCAGGACGTCGATATCGAGGGTTCGTGCCCGGAGCGAAAAGAACCCGTTACGCACGATGGGGGCTCCAGCGAGGGCGGCGCTGAGAATAAAGAGGAGATGCGAAACGGCGGACTCCCGGCCGAACAGGGTGGCCACCGAGGTGTTTGCCTCAGTCACCACGAACGCGAGGGCCATTCCAACGACGAGGAACGCCCCACCAACGGCCGTCCCGATTGCGCGTTTGCTCGCCCAGACTCGGCCAGGGACGGCTGGATCGAGCGTCTCGTCCCCCTCACCATCTTCCGACGGGGATGGGACCTCGTATCCCGACCCCTCGATTCGGTCACGGATGGCCGCGTCGTCGATTACCGACGAGTCATACCGAACGACCACGCGGCCACTCGCCACCGCAGGGTCCGTTTCCCGAACCCCCTCGAGTCGCTCGAGGCTGCGCCTGATTTTGTTCGCACACGAGGCACAATCCATCCCCGGCACACGAAAATCAGTCGTTCGAACGATGCCAGCAGTGTCGTCGCCTTCCATTACTCACTGGTAGTTGCGGGCCCATCATACGCCTTGTTTGGCGCACGCCAAGTCGGGTTCGGTATACGCCGACTAGCTGGCCGGGACACACTACACAGCTACACCGACTCGGGGGAAAGAATCGCTGAGTCACCGGAGACAGCCGTGGTCGCCAAGGTCGCTTCCGCACGCCGGAGGCGATAGGAGAGGGTCGATCGAGGGACCTCGAGTCGAGCCGCCAGTTCGGACAGATCGATCGCCCGTGGGGTCTCGTAGTAGCCGTGATCGACGGCGGCTTCGAGGGCCGCACGCTGCTCCGGCGGTAGCGCCGTGTCGCCATCCGTTTCACCCTCGAGCGATCTGTTGGGATCGACATCCGTCAGCCGGAGCATCTCGATACCGGCACACTCGCCGACTTCGGTCCCTAGGGCCTCGAAAAAGCGGTGAATCGGAGCGTCATCGCTCAACACGATTCGCCAACGATGGCGACGCCCCTCGCGGTAGGTTTCGAACAGGAGTCCACGACCGAGGGTGTCGAGGGCAACGTGTGGCACCGACGTACAGTCGGCCGTCCGGTCCCAGTAGGTGTAGACGACCAGGGTGTCACTCGAGCGATCGAGTACCTGGGTTTCACAGGCGGCTCCACACCCATCCCGAACCAGGCAGTCGGCGAAAAAACCGGAATCGGCGTACGCCGCCTCGAGCGCTGCCAGCGTCTCCTCGGGACCCTGTGCACGGTCGACACGCCAGAGGCTCTCGGGAGTGACGTGACACGCCAGCGAGCGCACCGACGCCTCGGGTGATTCCTCGAGCACATCTGCCACGGGGTTCATCCCAGGTTCGTACTCGAGCGTGAAGACGAGCTCTCGCATACTCGAGGATGGCCACGGGGACAAAAAACGCTCCCGGTTATCCATCCGACTAGTCGCGTCCGTATGGGCTGCCGATCGCGAACGAACAGAGGGCGGCCCCGGCAACGGCGAAGAACGTCAACAAATCAGCAGGCGTGTGCAATCCCGAATACAGCAGGTTGAGTAACACGAACGGACTGAGAATAGCGATCCAGAACGCAACGAGTTCGATCGGCGCACTCGATCGACGCCGCGAGCGGACCAACCAGTGATCGATCATTCGAGAACACCTCTCAGCGAACGCGACAGTGGAGGGCAGCGCATACTCAGACATTCCGAACGATGGCCTAAAACACTGACCTACACACAAACAGCTCTTTTAGCTATCCATGCACCTCAGAAGCCCTTGCCGAGCATCTCTCGAGCGATGATGTTCTTCTGGATTTCCGAGGTCCCCTCGTAGATCTGGGTGATCTTCGCGTCGCGGTAGAGGCGCTCGACGGGGAAGTCGTTGACGTAGCCGGCACCACCGTGGATCTGGACGGCCTCGTCGGCGACGTCGACGGCGATTCTGGAGGCGTACTCCTTGGCCATCGAGGCGAGTTTCGTGATGTCGTTCCCCTGGTCGACGTTCCATGCCGCCTTATAGGTCAGGTTCCGGGCTGCCTCGGTCTTGGTCGCCATATCGGCGAGTTTGTGTTGAATCGCCTGGAACTCGGAGATGGATTTGCCGAACTGCTCGCGGTCCTGGGCGTACTCGAGGGCGGCCTCCGTTGCGCCTTTTGCAATGCCGACACCCTGTGCGGCGACGGCGGTTCGGGTCTCGTCGAAGAATTGCATCTGCTGGAGGAACGCAGCGTCCTGGGTGCCGACGAGGTTCTCCTCGGGGACCCGGACGTCGTCGAAGATGACTTCGGCCGTGTCCGACGCACGGATACCGAGTTTGCCCGTGATCTTCTCGGTCGAAACGCCGTCCCAGTCGGTCTCGACGATGAACTGACTGAAGCCGTTGTATCGGCCTTCGGCGTCAGGGTTCGTCTTCGTCAACACCACGAGAAAGTCCGCGACGGTACCGTTGGTGATCCACATTTTGTTCCCGTTGAGGATCCACTCGTCGCCGTCTTTCTCTGCCCGCGTCGACACCGAGGAGACGTCGGAACCGGAATCCGGTTCGGAAATCGCGGCACCGGAAATGGCCTCACCGAGGGCGACTGGTTCCAGATATTCCTGTTTCTGTTCTTCGGTGCCAAAGCTCATGATGGCCTCACAGCCAAAGGAGGTGGCGACGATCGACAGTGCAATGCCGGGGTCGGCGGCGAACAGTTCCTCGGTAATGATTGCGGTGTCGAGAATCGAGTAGCCGGCCCCACCGTAGTCCATCGGGATGTACGAGCCAGTCAGACCCATCTCGGCGGCTTTCTCCACGACGTCGTGGGGATACTCTTCGGCAACGTCGTACTCAGTGGCGACAGGGACGATTTCGTTCTCTGCGAAGCGTTTCACTTCTTCGCGAATCTGTTGTTGTTCATCTGAAAGTCCGAATTCCATAGTCTCCACTTCTTTCCTGAACAATAAAGAACTTTGTAACCGGAAGTAAACTTACGATGGGTTGATATCCAGACAGAGGGAAACGTTGAAACCGCTGGCAAACACATACGTCGGCATGGAACTCGAGGATATCAACACCATCGCAGTTCTCGGTGCGGGGAATATGGGCCACGGAATCGCCGAAGTGGCGGCACTCGCTGGCTATACCGTCCACCTCCGTGACATCAACGAGGAGTTCGTCCAGAACGGCTACGACCAGATCGAATGGTCACTCGGCAAACTCGCCGAGAAAGACCAGATCAGTGACGATCACGCCGAGGAGACCCTCGAGCGAATCACGCCGCTGGTCGATCTCGAGGAGGCCGTCGGGGGCGTCGACGTCGTCATCGAGGCCGTCCCCGAAAAGATGGAGATCAAAGAGGAGGTCTATACCGAAATCGACCAGTACGCTCCCGACCACACCATCTTCGCGACCAACACCTCGAGTCTCTCGATCACGGACCTCTCGGAGTTCACCGACCGTCCCGAGCAGTTCTGTGGGATGCACTTTTTCAACCCGCCGATCCGGATGCCACTGGTCGAAGTCATCTCGGGGGCACACACCGACGAGGGGACCCTCGATGCGATCGAAGCCCTCGCTGAGGACTTCGATAAATCGCCCGTCCGCGTGCAGAAGGACGCTCCCGGCTTCATCGTGAACCGGATTCTCGTCCCCCTGATGAACGAGGCCTCGTGGCTCGTCAGCGAGGATGAAGCCACCATCGCCGAGGTCGACTCGACCACGAAGTACGGCCTGGGCCAGCCGATGGGAGCCTTCGAACTCGGTGACCAGGTCGGCAACGACGTGAGCTTCCACGTCCTCGAGTACATGCACGACGTACTCGGTGACGCCTACGAACCAGCGCCACTGCTCGCCGAGAAAGTCGAAAACGAGGAACTGGGCAAAAAGACCGGCAAAGGCTTCTACGACTACGAGGACGGCCCTGGTGCGGACGTCCCAACCGACCAACAGTCCGAGTTCGTCGAGCGCCGACTCCTCGCCTCGATGGCCAACGAGGTCGCCAAGCTGATCGGTAACGACGTCGCCCCACCAGAATCGATCGACGAAGCCGTCCAGCTCGGTGGCGGCTGGCCCGATGGTCCCGTCAAGGTCGTCGACGAATACGGCATCGACGCCCTCCTCGAGGAACTCGAATCGGCCTACGAGGAGACGGGCCACGAACGATACGCCCCTGCTGCGTATCTCGAGACGCGTGCCGGGGAAGGTGGCTTCTACGAGCAGGACGACGCCGAGGAAGGGACGAGTTTCGAAACCATCCGTGTCGAGTATCCCGGTGCAATGGTGGGCCACATCGTCATCGACCGCCCACACCGGATGAACACCATCAGCTCCGAACTGCTCGAGGAACTGAGCGAAGCGATCGACCTGCTCGAGGCCGACGACGAGGTTCGGGCGATCCTCCTGACCGGCGAGGGCGAGAAAGCGTTCTCCGCGGGGGCTGACGTCCAGTCGATGGCCGCCGGCGGGGCCGACCCACTCGGGGCCGTCGACCTCTCGAAACAGGGCCAGGACACGTTCGGGAAACTCGAGTCCTGTGACCTCCCCGTCGTGGCGGGAATCGACGGCTACTGTCTCGGCGGTGGCATGGAACTCGCCACCTGTGCGGATATCCGAATCGCCTCCGAACGCTCGGAACTCGGCCAGCCGGAACTCAACCTCGGGCTCATCCCCGGCTGGGGCGGTACCCAGCGGCTCTCACACATCGTCGGTGAAGGGCGCGCCAAAGAGATCATCCTCACCGCCGACCGCTACGACGCCGAGACCATGGCCGACTACGGCTTCGTCAACGACGTCGTCCCCAACGACGACCTCCTCGATGAAGCGCTCGAGTTGACCGAACAACTCGCCGGTGGCCCACCGATCGCCCAGCGCTTCACCAAGACCGCGATGCTCGCTGGCCGCGATGACACCGACGCCGGACTCGAACTCGAGGCGTCGGCGTTCGGTCACCTCATGGCGACCGACGACCTGATGACGGGTATTACGGCGTTCATGAGTGGGGAGGATCCCGAGTTCGAAGGGAAATAGCGGGAGGAATCACCCCCAGCAGTCGTAAAACTCACCCAGCACACAACAGGAGGTATTTATTACTTTTCAGCTGACTGTTTGTGTGTCCGCGACAGACCCACATCCCCGACTCAATCGTCGTTCCGAACGCACAACGGGTGGTCGTCCACTCGGCGTCACGATTATCTGCCTGCTCGGAATTCTCGGATTTCTCGTGGCGTGGATCCCGATTTTGGGCTTGGCAGCCGGAACGAGTACGACATTCCTCCTCGCACTGGGCCTGAGTGTCCTCAACATCGCCAGTCTCGCCGTCCTGGTCGGTCTCTGGATGATGCGACGGTGGGCCTGGATCCTGGCGATCCTCTTTTACTCACTCACGGCCGTCGCAGACCTACTCGCCGTCAACGTACTCGGGTTGTTCATCTCGGTGCTCATCGTCGTCTATAGGCGGAGCAGGGCGAGAACCCCGACCCTTGAGGTCGGGGGTGAAGCCCGTCGAAGGACTACACATGTTCACTTCGGTTAATATACTGTTCAATCGTTTCTCGGCTCACCTCACCAGCCGTTCCTACGTAGAATGAACGTTCCCAACACCCACCACCCCAGTACAACGACCGCATCACTTCAGGATGGTCACTCCACAATCTCCGCGCCGTCACGCTCTTCAACCGCGATACAATCGCGCTTGGTGAGTGCTTCGGATGCGCTCCCAAGAATACGTGAACGTGGTCAGGTGAGAGATGCAACGACCGAAACTCGTAGTCGTTCCGTTCGATAATTGCATGGAGCTCTGACATCAGCGTATCCGAAACGTGGTCGAGAAACGAGTGTCGATACCGAGGGCACCACACGAAGTGGTAGTTGATGTTGTACACTGTGTGGTTCGGACAAGTTGCCTCCATACACACTGTACGATGTGCCAACATTTAAGCCAATGTGTTATTAAGTATCCACTGCAAACAAGATGACGCGACGATTCACCGTCGATTTCGAGGAGGACTTCTACAAGGACTTCTCGAAGAAATGCATCGACGAAGACCGAACGAAAGCCGATGTCGTGCGCGAACTCCTCCGAGAGTGGACGTACGACGAAGACACCGAGTGAGTACTACGCATGGACATCGAAGACCAAAATCTCACGAAAACTCTCCCACTCCAACTCCAGTTTTACGAGGAGGGAAGCAAGACAAAAGTCTTCGAGTCCACGCAAGAATCACGCTCAGTGTACAACGACACCATCCGCCTCGCCAAACAGGGTGAAGACTGGGATGACATCCGTCGCCAGATGGAGCAAGACGCCAATCTCGTGAAAAACAACACACAGTTGGTCGTCAAGAAAGCCCTCGAAGCGATGAAAAACTACTACGACTACGACGACTACAACATACCCAGTCACACCAAAACTGGGCCATACCCCCTGCGGATGAACCACAAAGAGGGATACACACTCTCACTCACCGATGACGGCGAGGTTGCGTTTCGTCTCTCTCCGAAACCATATCATCCTGTTCGGGGGACGGTCGTTGGCGACCCGGCACATCTCGACGTGCTGAAAACCGCGTTGTCGAGTGACGAGTGGAAGATAGGAACAGCTGAAGCCCTGTTCACGGACGGGCGTCCCGAAATCCATGTCAACGTCACCCACCAGACACAGACCGTTCGAGACAAAACCGACTCGAAGACGGTGATTGGTGTGGACGTGAACGAGGCCAACATTGCGTTGACCGCGATGGATGAAACGGGAGTTCTTGACACGCTTGTTATCGACTTCCCCGAAATCAAGTCTGAGCGCCACCGCTATTTCACGATAAAAAAGCGGATACAGAATTCGGGGAAGCCGTCGTACAAGAACGTGGTTCGTGACCGCGAATATCGGTTCGTCCACGGCAGGTTGCACAAACTGTCTCGGGCCGTAGTCGAGTTTACAAAGCGGTTTCCTGACCCGTGCATTGCACTTGAAGACCTCAAGGATATGCGCGAGTCAATCGACTACGGCACTCGGATGAATCGTCGGCTCCACGCGATGCCGTTCCGCGCAACGCAAGTGTTCATTGCGTACAAAGCAGCGTTTGAAGGCATTCCCATTGCCTCGGTTGACGCGGGGTACACGAGTCAGGGCTGTGCGTTGACGGCGTGTGAACACGCCGAGCGAGCGAATCGACGGCGGAAACGGTTTAAGTGCAAGTCGTGTGGTCATCAAGACCATGCAGATAGGAATGCGTCGGTGAACGTTGCAAAGCGTGGATTGAAGAGGTGTTTGTTAGATGTGCCTGCTCTCAACAGCCTTCCTCAAGTTCGGAAGGTGCGACCGTGGGCATCGGGGCGCGTGAACCGCCCGACCTCATCCCTCGTAACCGCTTGAGACGGCCTTCCTCTGGAACGGGTAGGCGTCGAGGTTGCAGGGAGTGTTAGCGAGAATCTGAGGGAACCATGAAGAAGCCCCGACCCTTGTGGTCGGGGTTGTTCACCTCCTCATGCTGGCTGACCGGTTTCAGTGATGCAGTGATTGCGTGTCCGAAGGGAGCTACGGTACGCACGGCTTGCTCACCTGTCACAGACGCAGTCCTAACAGCACCTCACTCGAGCGGACCGTCACTCCTTGTGACATCGACGTTCATGAGGACATCAAGTAACCATTTGGTGGACATCGGTGTGGAGAACACTGTGAGTCCAATGGACGAGACTGATCGCGACGCCTCGAGTGAGCGTGTCGCCAGTTCGAGGACCGACGTGCCCCCAACCCGTCGACGCCTCCTCCGGAATGTGGCAGGTGTGGGAACGGTGACCGGATTAGCCGCCCTCGCCGGGTGTATGGACGGCGATGGCGAAGGTCCTGGTGCGGCCGACGACGAGACCGAAACAGGTGCGCTCGAGGATGCGGACGACGATGGCAGCGACGATCAGGATGGAGATGATGAGGGGATGGACGATGCATCTGATGGTGAGGGAGATGGGACCGAGGACGCAGATGACGGTGATGCAGAGACGAGTGACGACGGGAACGGTGATGCAGACGATGGAGAGACAGCTGAGCATGCCGACGATGATGGTGATGATGTGGCCGATGACGATGATGCCGAATCGGACGAGACCACTGACGACACTGACGAGGAGTCAGACGACGAGACGGATAAATCAGAGGACGATAGCCAGGACGATGACTCGGATGACGATGCAGACGAGTCCGATGACTCCGATGACACCGACTACCCCACAGAACCCACCGTCGACTTCCTCGACTGTGCCCACGTCGAAATCGCTGGCCGCTTCGAGGACGGGGACGTCGCCTTCGCGAGCACCGGCTTCTACGAAGACGGCCTCTACGGCAACACTGCCCTCGAGGATGGCTTCAGTTTCGGGAACGACGTCGAAGCCCCGTTCGAAGGGACTGTCGTGATGACCGTCGGCGAGGGCAGAGACGTCTCCGTCAACGGAAACGAAATCACCGTCACCATCCCCGAATACGGGACCGATGGCCCTGTCGTGACCGGTGTCACGACTGACCCGGAAGACGCAGCCACCGCCAGGATCACCCACGAAAACCCCCTCGCGAGCGACTGCCTCGAGGAACTCGAGACAGAGGTCATCAACGCCGAATATACGGTCGAAATCCTCGAGACGAACGCTCCAGTCGATGCCGGAGCAGTCCTCGAGGTGACCACAGAAATACAGAACGTGACCGACGCCACGGACGCACAGGAGGTGTACCTGCTCGTCGGTGAAGATGGGGAAATCGTCGCTCGAGAAACCGTCGAACTCGATGGTGGGGCCTCGAAGACGATCACCATCGGGTACGAAACGGCCGACGTCGTCCAAGATGTCACCTTCCCGGTCCACGTCGAGACGGCTGACGACGCCGACAGCGTCGATGTGACGGTGCATGGAACGGGGTAGGGACCATGTGGGGATAGCGTTGACCAGGTGACCGGACCCTACTCCGACGCGTGCTCGAGCACCACCCTCTCGAGAGCGTCTTCCATCGGGAGCGACCCTCGAGCGACGGCCGCTGGCCCGAGCCAGCGATACCCGGTGATCGGCTCGTTTCGGTCGGGATTGGCTGAGATATCGACCGTACCGCCGACCCGTTCACACTCGAAGATCACCGACACCACACCCGAATCGCCACCGTTCCACGTGTACGAAAAGGCCTCGAGCGGATTTCCCACGTCGACCTCGAGACGAGTTTCCTCGTACACCTCACGGGCGACGGCCTCGCGAGGATCCTCCCCGATTTCGGCCCGGCCACCCGGGACGCCCCAAATCGGACCGGTGGACATCTCGTGTTTCAAGAGCAGATACTGCCCGCTGGATTCGATCAGTCCGCGGACTGATGCCGACGCGAACTCGCTGGTTGCCTCTGTATCACCCACCCCTGATCAGCCCGAGGTCTGTGAGTACCGCTCGACCCACTCGGCGAGCGTAATCCCCATGGTGGCCTGCGTGATCGCGTTCGAACTCGCCGAATTCGCACTTTTCACGAGTTCGGCCTCGAGCGTTCGCGTTGGCACCTCACCAAGAAAGTGCGGAATCGCGCGTTGGACGGCGAGCGGACACCCGACCTCGTGAGCCAGTGCGTAGCCCGAAATTGAGTGGGGAATCTCCTCGCTACAGTAGGTTTGGTCCGGGTCGACGAGCGCCGCGTCGACGAACTCGACGTACTCGTAGCACTTCCCGACGTCGTGGAGGAGACAGGCCGCCACGAGGACGTCCTCGTCGGGGGCAGCGCCGTGGAACTCCCGCTGGATCGCTGCCGACTCGAGCGCAATTCGGGTCGTTCCCCGGACGTGCTCGACGTTACTCACCTCGTGAATGTTCCAGGCGTAGGGGATATCCCGAATAGCACGCCAGCCACCGCGCTCGAGGCCGCGTTCCCAGGCGTCGACGACCTGGGTACGGAGTGTCGAGTCACCGATGTCCTCGAGTTCGGGGAACGCCTCGTGAATCTGGGTTCTGCGATCGCTATCCGCACCCGATACGGCGTTTTCGTCGCCGTCGTGACCAGCATCCGCCTCGGCGTCACTGCTGTGGCCGGAATCCGAATCGGGGTCCGAATGAGCGTCCGACGTCACCGTTCCCCACCCGTCCGATCGACCTGGACCGTTTCTCGGCCAATGAAACGCGGCCGTTTTTCGATCGCGAGGAAGTTGTCGACGTCCTCGCGCGCTTCCTTCGCTTTCCCCCGGTCGGGGTCGTAGTCCCGTGACCCCTCACTGCCCAACGCATCGTACAGGTCCTCGAGCGATTCGAAGTAGAGTTCGGCGACCCCATCGAACTCACTCCGTTCCGGATCGGTTGGGATCACCGTCGCATACCGAACGACACCCTCGATCTCGCGAGCGATCGGCGTGTGGTTCTCCTGCCAGTACTCGACGAATGCCTCGTGGCTCATCCCCTCCTGACGCACGAGAAACGCCGAGTGCTTGTACAATCCCGTCGTCTCGCCATCCGTCTCGTCCTTCTGGATGATTTCCTCGCCGATAAACCGTGGACGCCCCTCGAGGTCGAGGAAGTTGTCGACGTCAGCACGGGCCTCGGCGGCAACCTCTTTCGTCGGATCGTAATCCCTGGACCCGGGCCCACCGAGGGCGTCGTGGAGCGCCTCGAGGTCCTCGAAGTACAGTTCGGCCAGGCCGTCAAACTCCGCGTGGGCGGGTTCGGTCGGGAGGACGGTCTGATACCGAACGACACCCTCGATGTCACGCGCGATCGGCGTATGATTTTCCTGCCAGTACTCAACAAACGCCTCGTGGCTCAGTTCGGGTTGACGCACCAACAACGCGACGTGTTTGTACATGGTGAAGGCGACGATGGGTATCAGTAAAAAAGGTGAGGAATTAGCCGCTAACGAGTCGACCTTTTCCTCGAAACAAAAGCGTGTCGACCATCGCGACCACTGGCGGAAGAGGGATGACTAGTCGTACTCGTAGAACCCTTTCCCGGTCTTTTTACCCAGGTCGCCGGCCTCGACTTTGCGTTTCAAGAGATACGCCGGTTTGTACCGATCCCCGAGTTCCTCGTACATCGTCTCGGAGGCGTGGAGGCACACGTCGAGGCCGATGTGGTCAGCGAGCGTGAGTGGCCCCATGGGCACGTTGGTTCCGAGTTCCATCCCCGCATCGATGTCCTCCTTCGTGGCAACACCTTCGTCGTAGGCTCGGATTCCCTCGTTCAACCAGGGCATCAGAATACGATTTGTGACGAATCCTGGTTTGTCATCGGACTCCCAGGTCGTTTTCCCCAGGTCTTCGGCAATGGTGTGTGCCAGGTCAGTCACCGCATCTACCGTCTTTTCGCCGACGACGATTTCGACCCCCTCCATGATCGCCACGGGATTCATGAAGTGCAAGCCGACGACTCGTTCCGGATGCTCGAGCACCGACGCAATCGACGTAATCGAGAGCGTGCTCGTGTTCGTCGCCAAAACGACGTCCTCGTCACAGTGTTCCTCGAGGTCCCGGAAGATGTCCTGTTTGATCCCCATATCCTCGATGGCCGCTTCGACGACCAGGTCACACTCGGCGAGGTCGGCAAGATCGGTCGTGCCCGTGATTCGGTCGGTGATCGTCTCGGGGTCCTCGCTCAGCGCGTCCCTGTCATCGAGTCGCTCGAGGCTGTTCGTGATCGAGTCGAACCCTCGGTCGACGAACTCGGATTCGATGTCGCGCATGACGACGTCGTACCCCGTCGTTGCGGCCACCTGTGCGATCCCGCTCCCCATCGTGCCGGCACCGACGACGCCGATACGATCGATGTCCTGTCGTACCATGGACGGCAATACTTGCGAATAACTGGTAAGTGTAGCGATCGATCGGCTGCAGAAAACGTCAGACGTCGAACCGGATAGCGATTTGAGGAAAACGTTGAAGATGCCGGCGTGTGAGATGCAACCAACTCGGTGACGCCCGTGAGTAAAGAGGCCCAACCTGCCACACCCGCCACACAACGCGTCGACCCTACACACCGAGCGGCGCTCGAAGCCGCAGGAATCGAACCGGAGACGGTCTCTCGAGACCGCTGTTCGTACCGAATGTTACTCGATGCGGACGTCGACGAAGACGTCGCGGACGCCCTTCGAAGAGAATTCTCGCTCCCGTGGTCGTTCGAGACTGACGGCGACCTCGACCGACGCTCGAGTGAGGTCCGCGGGTTGGGGGCAGCCGAACGCGAGTGGGTCGCAGCCAGCGTCGACGAAGGCTGGCAGGCGTTCGAATCCGCATCGGCCCGGGCCGCAGACAACGAGTCAGATGAGCCAGTGCCCCGGCCCTGCCCGCGCCCGACGCCGATCACCCAGGTGACTGGCGTCAGTCAAGAAAACGCCGACCGGCTCGCTGAGGCAGGCATCACCTCCGCCGAACGGCTGGCAACGATCAACGCGACCGAGGTCGCGAACGTGCTGGGGTTGAGTGTCCTGCACGTCAGAACCTGGCGTCACAGTGCTCGAGAACTGGTGTCCTGAGGTCTCTCAGTTTCATCACGTACACCAAGCCGTTTCACTCGAGTAAAGCCTGGTCCTATGGACGAGTGATTTTGGGATCGACAGTCGAGGGTGTGACGAGCGCCACGTCACCCTTGAAATCAGCCACTTCACTGACGTTGCCGAAGCGTCGAAGTCTTTTATCCTCCCGTTCGAAGAACAGGTATGAGTCGGGATTCGACGGTCGCGATCGTCGGTGGTGGACTGGCCGGCCTCGTCGCCGCTCGCCATCTTGCCACGGCGGGCCACGACGTAACGCTATATGAACGTCGGAAAAATGTCGGCGGTCGCGTCCGTACGGTCGAACGCGACGGCTATCGCTTCGATCGCGGATTCCAGGTCCTGTTTACCGAGTATCCCGCGGTCAAACGGGAACTCGTCCTCGAGGCACTGGCCTTGCGCCGGTTCGCTCCCGGTGCCGTGATCGCGAGGCCGGGCCGACGGTCGACGCTGTCGGACCCGTTCCGTGACCCGAAGGCCCTGCCAGCGACGCTGTTCAACACGGACGTCACCGTCGGCGACAAACTCCGGGTGCTCAGACTCCGACGAGCGCTCGAGCGGACCGACCCCGAAACGATATTCGAGGGGCCGGATCAGTCGATCGAACAGTACCTTCGTGAACAGGGCTTTTCGGACCGATTCATCGACCGGTTCGCCGCACCGTTTTACGGGGGAATCACCCTCGATCGGAGCCTCTCGACGTCGAAACGGGTGTTCGAATACACGTTCCGGACCCTCTCACTGGGCTCGATCGCGGTCCCGGCGACCGGGATGCAGGAAATCCCTCGGCAACTCGCGACCCGAGCCGAAGACGCGGGGGCTGAGATCCGGACGGATACCGAGGTGACGGCCGTCGACGCCAATTCGGGAGGGTCGATCACCTCCACGCTCTCGAGCGAGAGGGGGACTGAGACCGTCGAAGCCGATGCCGTTATCGTCGCGACGGACCCACCCACGGCCCGCGAACTCACTGGCGTCACAACGGTTCCGACGGGCACCAAACAGTGCGTTGCGCAGTACTACGCGATGCCCGGCGGGACCGACCTCGAGACCGGGGGCAGACTCATCCTCAACGCCGTCGATGACGAGGGGCCGAACCAGATCGTTCCCCATACGGCCGTCGCGCCCGAATACGCCCCAGAGGACCGCACGCTGCTGAGCGCGACCTACCTCGGGGCAGTCGACGCAGACGACGAGGAGTTGACCGCACGCACCCGACGGGCCCTCGAGTCGTGGTATCCCGAGCGCCTGTTCGAACAGCTCGAGTGTGTCCACACCGAACGGGTGCCGTTCGCACAGTTCGAACAGCCCCCGGGCGTCCACGACGACCTGCCCGACGTCCGTGATCC